>CAZLWZ010000019.1:0-12552 GCA_964563275.1 uncultured Flavobacterium sp. | reverse complement strand
ATGCAGGACAAGATGACAGTTTGAAAGAGGGTTCTTTTTCCAACCCGGCAAATAAGTCCAACAAAAAGTCGAAGACTCCGGTACTTGATAATTTTGGTAGGGATTTAACAGAAATGGCCGAAGAGGGAAAACTTGATCCTGTGGTGGGCCGCGAAAAGGAAATCGAACGTGTGTCACAGATTTTGAGCAGGCGAAAAAAGAACAACCCTCTGCTAATAGGTGAACCAGGCGTCGGAAAGTCGGCTATTGCCGAAGGTCTCGCCTTGCGGATTATCCAAAAGAAAGTTTCGCGGATCCTGTTCAACAAGCGCGTTGTGACACTTGATCTTGCGAGTTTGGTAGCAGGCACAAAATACCGCGGCCAATTTGAGGAAAGAATGAAAGCGGTGATGAATGAACTTGAAAAGAATGATGACATAATCCTGTTTATAGATGAAATTCACACTATAGTTGGTGCAGGCGGCGCAACGGGCTCGCTCGACGCGTCGAACATGTTTAAACCGGCGCTCGCTCGTGGCGAAATTCAATGCATCGGTGCGACTACGCTGGATGAATACCGTCAGTATATCGAGAAAGATGGCGCTCTTGAGCGACGTTTTCAGAAGGTTATCGTTGAGCCGACATCGGTTGAGGAGACGATCACTATCCTGAACAACATCAAAAATAAATACGAAGATCATCATAACGTAACGTATACAGACGAAGCGATAGAGGCGTGTGTCAAATTGACAAACAGGTACATGTCGGAGCGATTCCTGCCAGATAAAGCCATTGACGCCCTCGACGAAGCAGGTTCCCGCGTCCACATCACCAATATCGACGTACCAAAGCAGATACTCGATCTTGAACGTCAGCTCGAGGAGGTGCGCGAGCACAAGAACAATGTTGTAAAGAAGCAAAAGTACGAAGAGGCAGCCAAACTCCGGGACGATGAGAAACGTCTGGAAAAGGAACTTGCAATCGCCCAGGAACAATGGGAAGAAGAATCGAAGAGCAACCGTATCCAGGTAACTGAGGACAATGTGGCCGATGTAGTTTCGATGATGACGGGGATTCCGGTGAACCGAATAGCTCAAACCGAGAGTAATAAACTGGCAAAACTGCCTGAACTCATCCAGAATAAGGTCATTGGCCAGTCGGATGCGATTATGAAAATCTCGCGCTCGATTCAGCGCAACCGTGCCGGATTGAAAGATCCGAACCGTCCGATTGGTTCGTTCATATTCCTTGGCCAAACAGGTGTTGGTAAGACACAACTTGCCAAGGTTTTGGCCAAAGAACTTTTCGATTCAGAAGACGCTTTGGTGCGTATCGACATGAGCGAGTACATGGAAAAGTTTGCAATTTCGCGTCTTGTTGGTGCTCCTCCGGGCTACGTAGGTTATGAAGAAGGCGGCCAACTGACAGAAAAAGTGAGGAGAAAACCATACTGTGTGGTCTTATTGGACGAAATAGAAAAAGCGCATCCTGATGTGTTCAACATGATGCTTCAGGTGCTTGACGATGGTTATTTAACCGATAGCCTTGGTCGAAAAATCGACTTCCGGAACACGATTATCATCATGACATCCAACATCGGTGCACGTCAGTTGAAAGATTTCGGACAAGGAGTCGGTTTCGGAACTGCGGCACGTATTTCCCAATCTGATGAAAATTCCCGAAGCATTATTGAAAATGCGCTAAAAAAAGCGTTTGCTCCAGAATTTCTTAACCGCATCGATGACGTAATTGTCTTTAATCCGCTCGAGAAAGAGCATATCGACTTAATTATCGAAATCGAATTGAAGAAGTTATTTGCGCGAATCGCCGAACTTGGCTATACCCTAAAACTATCTGACGAAGCTAAGTCGTTTATCGCAGAAAAAGGTTTTGACAAACAGTTCGGGGCACGACCGTTAAAACGTGCTATCCAAAAATACGTTGAAGATGCCCTGGCAGAGGAAATCATCACTTCTAAAATCGGGACAGGCGACGAAATTTATATGGATATTGAAGACGGAGCTGAAGAACTCACCGTCAAAATCCAGAAAGCTGAAGAACGCACAAGTTAATATTTAAAGTCCCCAATTAACCCGCCTAAAAGTGGCGGGTTTTTTATGTGCCGTATTGACTTAAACTTAACAAAGTAATATATACATTTGAACCTATCTTTGATTTAATCATTATGCAGAAAGTAATCGTTGGAAGTGAAGAATGGTGCTCCTTCCCTACTTTGGGTATCCCCACAATAAAAGCACGTGTCGATTCGGGCGCGAAGACTTCAGCGCTTCATGCAATCAACATCGCACCATTTTTGAAGGATGGCGAAAGTTGGGTAAAATTCGATATCAACCCTATTCAGAAGAATCTCAAAACAGTCATCCATTGCGAGGCGAAACTGGTAGGAAAACGCGTTGTAAAAAGTTCGAGTGGTTTCCGGGAACAGCGCTACGTTATTGGCGTTGATCTTGAAATTGGCGGACAGACATGGCCGGTGGAGATTACCCTGACCAACAGGGACTCAATGGGTTTCCGAATGCTATTAGGACGCGAAGCAATGAGCGGGCGTTGTTTGGTCGATCCCGAACAAAAATACCTTCTGGGCCAGCCAAGCAGCGACAATCTGAAAGAACTTTATAAAACCGCCGATAAAGCCAAAAACGGGCTCCGGATTGGCGTCCTTGCAAGTAATCCGGAACTCTACAGCAACAAGCGGATTATGGAAGCCGGCGAAATGCGAGGCCACGAAATGCTGTTCCTGAACATCCGCGATTGCTATATGAAACTCGATGCCACAAAACCTGAAATTCATTACCGTGGCGGAAAGATTCTGGACAATCTTGACGCAGTGATTCCCCGTATCAGGCCGAGCATCACCTTTTATGGATGCGCACTGACACGGCAATTCGAAGCACTGAAGGTTTTCGCACTAAACTCGGCCGCTGCTATTACACAATCACGGGATAAGCTCTTCAGTTTACAACTACTGCTGAACCACGGCGTCGATATTCCTACAACGGGATTTGCAAATTCTCCTCTTGACACCAACGACCTGATCAAGATGGTAGGCGGACCGCCACTAATAGTGAAATTACTCGAGGGAACGCAAGGCAAAGGTGTCGTGCTTGCAGAGACCAAAAAAGCAGCCGAATCGGTAATCAATGCCTTTAAAAGCCTGAACGCAAATATACTTGTACAGGAATTTATCAAGGAAGCCAATGGCAAGGACATTCGTTGCTTTGTAATTGACGGGAAAGTTGTAGCCGCGATCCAGCGGGAAGCCCTACCTGGGGAATTCCGTGCCAATATCCATCTTGGCGGCACGGCGTCTGTAGTTAAGGTGACACCTGAAGAAAAGCGCATCGCGATAAAGGCGGCAAAAGCGATGGACCTAAAAGTTGCCGGTGTTGATATTATCCGTTCTTCAAAAGGGCCACTGCTGCTCGAAGTCAACTCATCGCCTGGTCTCGAAGGAATTGAAGGTGCGACAAACAAAGACATCGCCGGCGAAATGATTAGCGCTATCGAAAAGAATTTCAAGATGCGCTAATCATCACTGCAGGACGCTAACGTTAGCTTCGTTTTCCTTTAGCAGTCAATAATTTCCGGACTACGGCATTTGTCATTGGATCCGAATCGGTTTCATCACCGGTAACTAAAATGCCTTTGATGCCGCTATGCGATTCTATTCCGTACACTGTCGCCTCATCGCCCGGATCGCTTTCGCCTTCATATCGGTATATTTCCGAAATATGAAACTCTTCGTCTGAAAATTCGCCTGCATTGCATACGATACAATTCTCTTTCAGGTTAAAGTCGGTGGTAAAACCTTTGGCACGAAGCTGCCGTATGGCTTCGGACACGGTTTCATAGTGATAGTTTGGCTCTTTCATAATATTTTGTTTATTCGAGAATATCCGATTCGATCTGGAAACTCTGGAGAAATGCTATAGTATTTTGAATGTCATAATGCAGTACGCGATCTTCTTTCACCGACGGCACTTCCTCCCTGTACGACTTTAGGAACATTTCGATGAATTCCGATGATTTCTGCGGACGTCGGTACTCGATTGCCTGTGCCGCGTTTAAAAGTTCAATCGCGAGTATTCGCTCTATATTTTCCATCACCCGTAGCGCTTTAGTAGCCGCATTGGCACCCATACTCACATGGTCTTCCTGTCCGTTTGATGACACGATACTGTCGGTGCTCGCCGGATTTGCCAACTGTTTATTCTGGCTCGCGATACTTGCCGCGGTGTACTGCGGGATCATAAATCCTGAATTCAAACCCGGATTATCTACAAGAAACGCCGGCAGGACGCGCAAACCGGAAATTAACTGGTAAGTGCGCCGCTCCGAAATACTGCCAAGTTCAGACAATGCTATTGCCAACAGATCCAGGGCTATGGCAAGTGGCTGACCGTGAAAATTCCCCCCGGAGATTATTTTGTCGCTTTCGATAAATATGTTTGGATTATCGGTGACCGAATTAATTTCAATTTTGAAAACCTTCTTAACATAGTCGATCGCGTCCTTCGATGCACCGTGAACCTGCGGGATGCACCGAAACGAATATGGATCCTGTACGTGCACTTTTTCCCGGTTGATGATCTCGCTACCGTCCAAAAACTCCAGGACACGTGAAGCAGTAACTATCTGTCCTTTATGCGGCCTTATGTAATGTATCAATTCGTCAAATGGTTCCCTGCGGCCGTCGAAACCTTCGAGTGATATTGTAGCAATCAAATCGGCTAAATACAAATATTTGGAAGCTTTCAACAGCAGGTGTACGCCGTAGGCCGACATAAATTGCGTGCCGTTCAACAACGCTAGTCCTTCCTTTGATTGCAGGTTTATCGGCTCCAGGTTGTACTTAGCCATCACGTCTTTAGTCTCGCGCTTCGTGCCTTCAAAATATACTTCTCCTTCACCGATCAGCGGCAATGAAAGATGCGCCAGCGGCGCCAGATCACCGGAAGCGCCAAGTGAACCCTGCTCGTATATTACCGGAAGAATATCGTTATTATACAAAAATACCAGGCGCTCCACCGTCTCGAGCTGAACTCCCGAGTACCCGTATCCAAGCGACTGGATTTTGAGAAGAAGCATCAGCTTTACAATCTCGGCCGGAACTTCGCTACCCGTGCCACACGCATGTGATTTCACAAGGTTCTCCTGAAGTTTCGATAAATTATCATTCGAAATCTTAATATTATATAGCGAACCGAAGCCGGTATTGATGCCATAAATAGGATCATCGTGGGTCTCCATCTTCCGGTCGAGATACTCCCGACACTTGCAGATGTTTATTTTTGCTTCTTCTGAAAGCGCAAGCTGTTTGCTTTGCCAGATGATGTCATTGATTTTCTCCAGTGTCAGCACTTCAGTGCTTATATAATGTGTATTGTCCATTGATGTTTTGTTGGTGTGTCAAAATTCCGCAAATACCCACTAATAAGCAAACTTTCGTCGTGTTATTATTGCTGCAGAGATTTAAAAGCCGGCCCTAAAAATGTTATAATATCGGAGGCAGTAAACGCTTCATAGCCTGTCTCCGGCAAAGCAATGTCAGAGGACAGCCCGTGAAGATAGACACCTATCAAACTGGCATCCAGGTCTAAGTAACCCTGCGCACACAGACCGGTGATTATCCCGGTAAGGACATCTCCGCTGCCTGCTGTTGCCAATGCCTGGTTTCCAGTCGTGTTAATGTAAACTTTATTTTCGTAAATAATTTTTGTAGGCGCACCTTTTAAGACCAATACAACGTCAAATTTCAGCGAGAATTCGGTGGCCAACTCCAGTTTATCCGATTCCGACAGAAAACTACCGAGAAGCCTTTCGAGTTCTTTTTGATGGGGCGTTAAAATCGATTTTTCAGGAATGAACCGCTGCTCTTCTGGCTGTAGCGCAATAATATTAAGAGCATCGGCATCGAGTATGACTGGTGATTTTACGGTTTGCAGATAATCGAAGAGCGCCTGCTGCGTTTGCGAAGCAGTACCGATTCCCGGGCCAATTCCGATTGCGTCGGGTTTGAAATTAATTTCGAGTTTGGTTAAAAATTCCGGTTCAGCATCAGTAAGCGTCATCACTTCGGGCAATGATGCCTGCATTATTTCATAGCCACACCTGGGAACAAATGCCGTGACAAGACCGCAGCCCGAATGCATTGCAGCCTTAGCTGCCAACACAGCCGCGCCGATTTTTCCGTAACTTCCGGCAGCTATTACGGCATGTCCGAGCGTACCTTTATGCGCGTTGTACGCACGAGGCCTGTACCGTTTGAGAATTTGCGCCTCGTCGAGTTTTATTATTTCCATACTATAAAGTTACGGTTTTCGGAAAGTTGCAAAAAGTAAAACAACCGCGATTCATACGAATGCTTAGCCCCGATGGCGGCGATATCCTTTTTTGCGGACGGAGATACGATTGCAGAAAATTTTCGAGCAAAAAAGATAAAGCCAACAGCGGGAAACAGCTCCTAAAAAAACTTACATTAATACTCTTTACCCCTGAAAAATCGGTTTATTTTAAATAAATTAGCGCCTTGAAAATAAAAACCTGAAGCATGAAAAATACTGCACTCACTCATATTCACGAACAACTTGGCGCTAAAATGCTGCCGTTTGCCGGCTATAATATGCCGATTACATACGAAGGCGTCAATGCCGAGCATGAGACGGTCCGAAACGCGGTTGGGGTCTTCGATGTTTCGCATATGGGTGAATTCCTTTTGTCGGGACCAAAAGCACTCGACCTGATTCAGAAGTTGTGTTCAAACGATGCATCGACACTTACTGTTGGCAAGGCCCAGTATTCATGTTTGCCGAACGAAGATGGTGGAATCGTAGACGATTTGATTATTTATAAAATTAAGGAAGAGCAGTATTTGCTGGTGGTCAATGCGTCGAATATCGAAAAGGACTGGAACTGGATAACGGAACGTAACGATTTGGGTGTTGATATAAGAAACATATCCGACGGTTATTCGTTATTGGCGATCCAGGGGCCGAAGGCTGTCGAGGCGATGCAGCCCCTGTCATCAATCGACCTGGCGGCGATTAAAAATTATCATTTTGAGATAGCCGATTTTGCCGGAATTGAGCATGTGATCATTTCTGCTACGGGGTACACCGGTTCGGGCGGATTTGAAATTTACTGCAAAAATTCGGAGGTCGGGCAAATCTGGAACCGCGTGTTTGAGGCCGGTGCTGCTTTTGGCATAAAGCCGATCGGTTTGGCGGCGCGCGATACATTGCGTCTCGAGATGGGTTTTTGCCTTTACGGAAATGATATTGACGACACGACCTCGCCGCTTGAAGCCGGATTGGGGTGGATCACGAAATTCAACAAAGATTTTACAAATTCGGAGGCGCTGAAAAAGCAGAAGGAAGAAGGCGTAAAGCGAAAATTAATAGCTTTTGAACTCACCGACCGCGGTGTGCCGCGTCATGATTATGAAATCGTTGACAAGAATGGAAACGTGATAGGAAAAGTGACTTCGGGAACGATGTCGCCATCTATGAACAAAGGTATTGGCCTTGGGTATGTCACTGTCGAAAACAGTACCGTCGACACAGAAATATTTATCCGAATCAGAAAAAATGATGTATCGGCAAAGGTTGTCAAATTACCTTTTTACAAAAAACCACTTTAATATATCTAGCTTATATGGGAAGAGCGTTTGAATTCAGGAAAGGAAGAAAAATGAAACGTTGGTCGGCAATGGCCAAAGCCTTTACGCGCATCGGGAAAGACATCGTGATGGCTGTCAAGGAAGGCGGTCCTAATCCGGATGCGAATTCCAGGTTGCGGGCGGTGATACAGAACGCCAAAGCGGCCAACATGCCAAAGGAAAATGTAGAACGCGCGATTAAGAAAGCGACTGAAAAAGATACTGCCAATTACAAAGAGGTGTTATTTGAAGGCTACGCGCCACATGGTATCGCTGTACTGATAGAGACAGCCACAGATAATAACAACCGCACCGTGGCGAATATCCGAAGTTATTTCAATAAATGCAACGGCACGCTGGGAACGCAGGGCTCGGTTGAATTTATGTTCGATCACACGTGTAATTTCAGAATTCCTGCCGAAGGAATAGATGTAGAGGAAATGGAACTTGAATTCATAGATTTTGGTGCCGAGGAAATTTTTGCAGACGAAGACGGAATTTTAATTTATGCGCCGTTTGAAAGCTTTGGCGCCATTCAGAAAGAACTTGAGTCGCGAAATATCGAGATTTTGTCGTCGGGATGTGAGCGGATCCCGCAGATCACCAAGGAACTGACACAGGAGCAAATGGCCGATGTCGAAAAGCTCCTCGAAAAAATCGAGGAAGACGACGACGTACAGAACGTTTACCACACGATGGCAGAA
The DNA here is from genome assembly GCA_964563275.1 of uncultured Flavobacterium sp. GTDB lineage: Bacteria > Bacteroidota > Bacteroidia > Flavobacteriales > Flavobacteriaceae > Flavobacterium. The sequence continues at coordinate 4,191 of CAZLWZ010000019.1, read as the reverse complement.
TAATAATTAATTACGCATAAAAAAAGCCTTCGTCACGGAAGGCTTTTTTTATGTTTTGAGTTAGAAGTTTCACTTTATGAATTCTATCTGCTGAGCTTCTTCAACATTGACGCTGTCAAAGAAACCTTGATCGTTCATCCAATCATCGCTATAGACTTTGCTCATATATCGGGAACCATGATCCGGGAATATTGCCACCACTTTGCTGTTGGCGTCAAATTCGCCTTCCTCAGCATATTGTTTGATTGCCTGCATGACCGCGCCGGAGGTATATCCTACAAAAAGACCTTCTTTCTTAGCGATTTCGCGCGTTGCATGCGCACTTTCTTCGTCGGTGACCTTGATAAATTTATCTATTAGATCGAAATCGGTTGCCGAAGGGATCAGATTTTTACCTAATCCTTCTATTCGGTACGGATATATCTCGTTATTATCGAATTCCTTTGTCTCGTGATATTTTTTAAGCACCGAACCGAACGCATCGACTCCAAGAATACGAATATTTGGATTCATCTCCTTGAGGAACTTCGCTGCTCCTGAGATTGTTCCGCCGGTACCGCTGCAGGCAACAAGATGTGTTATCTGGCCTTTAGTTTGTTCCCAAATTTCTGGCCCCGTGGTTTTATAATGCGCATCAATGTTAAGCTGGTTGAAATATTGATTGATATAAACCGATCCTTTCGTCTCTTCGTGTAAGCGCTTCGCCACATTATAATAGGAACGTTCGTCATCGGCCGACACATGCGCCGGGCAGACATATACCTTTGCTCCCATGCTGCGCAACATATCGATCTTATCGCGGGATGATTTTGAACTTACTGCCAGTATACACTGGTAACCTTTAATAATGCTTACCATCGCCAAACTAAAACCTGTATTTCCTGATGTAGTTTCTATAATGGTGTCGCCTGGTGAAAGTATGCCTCTTTTTTCTGCTTCCTCGATAATATAAAGTGCGATTCTGTCTTTTGTAGAGTGTCCCGGATTAAAAGCTTCTACTTTAGCGTAAAAGCTGCCTTCTATGTTTTTGGTGATTTTATTTAGCTTAACAAGCGGTGTGTTGCCTATTAATTCGAGTACATTATTGTAGGCATTTATTTCTTCTTTCATAAAAAAATAGTTAATCGGGGACCGTGTAGGAGAATTTAAATGCCCCAAATCCTTGCAAATTTAACAAAATTATCTAATTAACCGGCAATTTTTTCCAATTCAAATATAAAACAAAATTCTTTAGCCAACTCTTTTAGAGCTTCAAATCTGCCCGAAGCCCCGCCATGCCCAGCTTCCATGTTCGTGTCAAGAAAAAGCAGATTGTCGTCAGTCTTCATCGATCGCAACCTGGCAACCCATTTCGCAGGTTCCCAATATTGTACCTGTGAGTCATGCAAACCGGTTGAGACATAAATATTAGGGTAGCGCATCGGCTTTACGTTATCGTATGGCGAATAGGATTTCATATACTTATAATATTTCTTGACGTTTGGGTCGCCCCACTCATCATATTCCCCTGTGGTCAATGGAATGCTGTCGTCAAGCATCGTCGTCACCACATCTACGAAAGGCACCTGAGCAATGATGCCGTTGTACAAGTCGGGTGCCATATTCGCTATTGCGCCCATTAATAGCCCGCCTGCCGATCCGCCTTCAGCATAAAAATGTTCGGGCGAACTATATTTTCGCTCGATAAGGTATTTTGTACAATCTATAAAATCGGTAAATGTATTTTTCTTTTTTAGCAGCTTTCCATCCTCGTACCATTGCCGCCCCATATCTTCGCCGCCCCGGATGTGTGCGATGGCGAAAATAAAACCCCTGTCAAGCAATGACAGCCTTGTGGACGAAAAGTGAGGATCCATTGACGCGCCATAAGATCCGTATGCATACAGCAATATCGGGTTTGAACCGTCGCGTTTTAAGGTGTTGCGATAGACCATCGAAATCGGAATTTTGGTTCCATCTTCAGCTGTTGCCCATTCGCGGACTTCGGTGTAATCATTTTTATTAAAGTCGCCCAATACCGTCTGTTCCTTCATCACGGTCTTCAACTTCGTCTTCATATTAAAGTCAATTACCGATGAAGGCGTTGCCATTGACTGATACCCATAGCGCAGAACATCGGTGTCAAAATCGACATTGGTCATTGTAAACGCCGAATATGTTTCGTTCTCAAACGGCAGATAATATTCGTCCGCACCACTCCATGGCCTGATCCTGATATTATTGAGTCCGTTTGACCGCTCCTCAACCACCAGGAAATCGCGAAAAATATCGATGCCTTCTATAAGCACGTTTTGGTCATGCGGAATAACATCAACCCAGTTCTGTTTTGATGTGGCGTCTTCGGGAGTCACCATTACTTTAAAATTGGTTGCATTATCCTTATTGGTCAGAATATAAAACCGGTCGGCGTAATGCGAAATACCGTATTCGACCCCTCTGTTTCTACGCTGAAAAACTTTAAATTTCCCCGCCGGTTGATCGGCAGGCAAAATACGGTGCTCGGAAGTCAACGTGCTCGAGCAGCTGATTACAATATACTTTCTCGATTTTTCTTTGCTTACCGATACATGAAAGGTTTCGTCTTTTTCGTAATATACAAGCGTATCATCTGATGCGTCGCTGCCTCTTCTGTGCTTGAATATTTTATCCGGTCGAAATGTTACATCATCCTGTCGCGAATAAAAAATTGTTTTATTGTCATTGGCCCATACACAACTGCCGGTGGCTTTCTCAATGATATCGGGCAAAATTTCACCAGTACGCAGGTCTTTGATTCCAATAGTAAAAATTCGGCGACCAATCGTATCGGTTGCAAACGTAGCATACCGGTTATCGGGGCTGATGCTGACGCCGTCGAGCTGGAAGAATGAATGTCCCTCGGCCAGTAGGTTGCAGTCGAATAATATTTCCTCGGGCGCCGATAACGATCCTTTACGACGAGAATATATCGGATATCCTTTTCCGGTTTCGAAACGTGTGATATAGTAATAGCCGTTGTACAAGTATGGAACCGACTCGTCATCCTCTTTTATACGCGCTTTCATCTCTTCGAACAACGCCTGCTGAAACGGCTTCGTATGCGCCGTCATCCGCTGGTAATAATCGTTCTCTGCTTCAAGATACTGAATGACTTCAGGATCGTTGCGGTCATTTAACCAGAAGTAATCATCAATCCGCACATCGCCGTGCTTCTCAAGTCGGACCGGCTTTTTTACGGCCATCGGCGCTTTTATAGGTTCAGACATATATGTTTTTGGTCGTTGGCCGCAAAAATAACACAAACCTATCGGACGACACGGCTTTTTACGGCAAAATTATGGTTTATAATCCTCCATTTTGTAAATTCGCTACCGCTAAAAAAGATAAATTATGTTTGGAGATTTAATGGGAATGATGGGCAAGCTGCAGGAAGCCCAGCAGAAAATGGAAGAAACTAAAAAGCGACTGGATACGGTGCTGGTCGATGAACAAAGCAGCGACGGTCTTTTAAAAGTTACCTTAACTGCCAACCGCACGATCAAAAGCATTTCGGTTTCAGACGAATTGTTACAGGACAAGGAGCAACTCGAAGATTATCTGGTGCTGACCCTAAACAAAGCTATCGAGAAAGCAACAAGTGTTCACGAAACCGAAATGGGCGCAGTCGCCAAAGACGGCATGCCCGACATCCCCGGCCTGGACATGTTTAAATAACGCTAGAAACTCATTCGCTGCAGTGTGTCGAGCACATAGCTATGCATAACCTCACGGTAGTCGAGATGCGTTACTATCCGAAGCTTGCCGTGGCCTAAGGTGCTTATGGATATGTTCTTTTGCTTCAGTTTATCCAGAAGTACATCTTCGGGCACGCGCGAGTGCAAGGCAAAAATCAAAATATTTGTTTCGACGGGTTCAACGCTCGCGACCCAGTTTAGCTTCTGCAGCACAGCAGCAATTTCTTTTGCGCGTCGATGATCTTCGGCGAGTCGGCTGACGTGGTTCTCGAGTGCATAATTTCCCGCGGCGGCCAGATAACCCACCTGCCGCATTCCGCCACCAAGTATTTTTCGGATTCGAAGCGCCTTTCTTATCGTTTCCCTGTCGGAAACAAGCAGCGAGCCGGCCGGTGCACCCAGTCCTTTCGATAAACAAACCGAGATTGTATGGAACAAATTCCCATAGTCCTTTGGGTTTTCCCCTTTTGCGACCAGT
>CAZLWZ010000018.1:0-12756 GCA_964563275.1 uncultured Flavobacterium sp. | reverse complement strand
TCACCTTTGTACATCACCAATACGCGATTGGCTATTTCTGATACCAACGACAAATCGTGCGAAATGAAAATAATGCTCATCCCGGTTTGCTGCTGCAGTTCTTTCAAAAGCAAAATAATTTCCTTCTGAACCGTTACATCGAGTGCCGTCGTCGGTTCATCGGCAATCAGAAGTTTAGGTTTGCAGGCAATCGCCATCGCAATCATCACTCGCTGCTTTTGTCCGCCCGAGATCTGGTGCGGATATTTATTATAAACCGATTCCGGGTCCTGAAGTTTTACGCGCTCAAACAGCGAAATCGTTTCGGCTCTTGCGGCCGACATTGATAAGGTCGTATGCCGGTTTAAAATTTCCTGTACCTGAAATCCGCATTTCAATGACGGATTCAACGAACTCATAGGCTCCTGAAAAATCATCGAAATTTCCTTGCCGCGAAGGTTTTGCAGTTCTTTGTTGGATAATTTGGCAACATCCCGACCGTCAAATTCAACGCTGCCGTTTGTAATTTTCGAGATGTTTTGCGGCAACAAACCCATAATCGCCAGCGACGACACCGATTTCCCGGATCCCGATTCGCCAACAATTCCCAGAATTTCGTTCGGAAAAAGTTGGTAGCTGATTTTATTAATAACAGGCGAGAGAGCGCCTTCTTTGCGAAAAGAGATTTCGAGATTTTTAATTTTCAGCAGTGGGTTCATTGCGGTAAAGTTAAATAATTATTTAACGTAATGCCCTAGCCGTGATGGCAGCGGCATCCTTTTGCTGCGTGCTTTAGCAGCAAAAGATAGAGCGGACAGCGCGATTAGCTTCTAAAAAAACTAAACGTGAAGAATTTCATCATCGATTAAAAGCTCGTCGCGCCGCAACCGAAGAAACACCTGCGCCACGGCTATCGTATCTTTTTCGCAGTAGGTGACGATTCGGTCGATGTCTTTGTCGACGTAAAACACATGACCCACCTGGCTTCCGTCGATATCACCTTTTGGCGACGGTATTCCCAGCACTTTCGTCAGCAGTTTCAGTGAAGTGAAATGTTTATAATCGCCGAATTTCCAAAGTTCGAGCGTGTCGAGATGCGGAACTTCCCACGGTTTTTTGCCGAATAAATCGAGTTTATTCGGGATCGAAATAGCATTAATGATCATGCGTCGGGCAATAAACGGAAGGTCGAATTCCTTAGCGTTGTGGCCGCACAACAGATGCTGCGGCTGGCTGAAATGGTTGTTAAGCAGATTGCTGAAATCGTGCAGGATTTTCTTTTCATCACCTATAAATGAAGTGACGCGAAAATGGCGGATGTCTCCTTTAAACGTAAAATACCCGACAGAAATACAGATGATTTTACCGAACTCGGCCCAAATTCCCGCCCGGTCGTAAAAATCCTCGGGAGTGTATTCATCGCGACGCTGGTACTGCGTCTTTTGCTCCCAGAGTTGCTGCCATTCCGTGTCGAGGTCTTCATAGTTTTCCTGACACGGAACGGTTTCGATATCGAGAAATAAGATATTTTCGAGGTTGATTTTGTCGATCATAATTCCGGATTATCGCGGCAATTTAGGAAGAATTGGGGATTTGTGGGTGGGGAAAATGTGTAATAAATATCAAATTTGAAAATTTGGGGATTTGAAAATTTGAAAATTTGAAAATTTGAAAATGGAGCTGCCGGTAGGTGGAGGAAGCCTCGGGTGGGAGTTTGAAAATTTGGAAATTTGGAAATTTGAAAATTTGAAAATGGAGCTGCTGGTAGGGCGGATGAAACATGGGTGGAATTTGGAATTTGGAATTTGATAATTTTTGAATTTGATAATTTAGCTTCGCTCCGAGGGCCGATAAACATAGTTGCCGTGAGTTAATTTTGACCTTTTGCAAGTTTTAAAACTTCGTCCACATACACAAAAAAATCGTCGCTGTGCGGACTCCCCACCGAACTTCTTTTGTGCCGATGACCCAACCGCACGATGATCAGATCATCTTCGGGAATTACGATCACGTATTGCCCGAGATGCCCGCGCATATAGAAAATGTTTTTGTCATTGTAATTGCTGAGCCACCATCCGTAGCCGTATTCCGGTGATGTCGGAAACCTGGGACGGATTGACTTTGAAACAAATGTGCTATCGAGAATTTGCCTACCATTCCACTTGCCGTATTGTTTGTACAGCTTCCCGAATCGGGCAAAATCACGCGCGTTCGACGCAATGCAGCAATAGGCTTTGACGGTTCCATTTTCTTTATCGGTTTGCCATAACGCGTCGCTTTCGGCACCCATTGGTTTCCAGAAATTTTCAAAGACGTAATCAGCTAAACTTTTGCCTGTAGCTTTTTCGATTACCATAGCAAGCAATTGCGTATTACCACTCAAATATTTATAGCTTTGACCGGGTTCTTCCACGCTATTTTGACCGAGTATTACCTCATCAAGATTTTCGTCGAAATAGGCGCGCGTGGTCACTGAAAACGGACTATAGTACGACTCGTCCCAGTTTAGTCCGGATGCCATTGATGACAAATCGCCAACAGTCATTGCCGCGGCCTGTCCCTTGGAAAATTCCGGAAAATAGTTTCCTACCGGTTCGTCCAGGCTTTCAATATGGCCCTCCATAATCGCTTTACCCAGCGCCGCCGAAACAATACTTTTTGCCATTGAAAACGAATTGGATTTCGAATCCCTCTCATATCCGTCATAATACTTTTCATAGAGAATGCTGTCGCTCTTTATGATCAAAAATGCAACGGTGCCGAGCTTTGTATTTGTTTTTTCCAGTTGGTCGGATGTCGGAACAGAATTATACTTTGTGGAAACTGGCCAGGGTTGCGCTACATCAGAAGCGTGAATAGTGGCGTTGTCAAAATATTTATAATCATCGAGAAACGCGGTCGTATGGCCGTTAAAGTAAATCGTTCGAACAGCTTTGAGAAGGTATTCCAGATTGAAGATGTAGATTGCGGCAATTAAAACGCCAAAAGTTACCATGACCCAAAGCAGGATTTTTCGTAAAATATTCATTTAATTCAGCAATTTAATAATGTGGTAATGTAGCAATTTTCTTCTTTCTACTTCCCATTATTTCATTGATCCATTTTTAAAAAAGCGTGTGTTGCGTAGATGGGTTCTCGTGGTCGAGCAGCCATTTCTTACGCGCGAGTCCGCCTGCATAACCTGTTAACGAACCATCACTGCCGATTACCCGGTGGCAAGGCACTACTATCCACAACGGATTTTTACCGTTCGCGGCCGCTACAGCACGGATGGCTTTCACATCACCAACTTGTTTCGCAAGTTCAAGATATGAGATTGTTTTTCCGTACGGGATGCTTTGGAGCAACTTCCAGACTTTTTGCTGGAAAGGGGTTCCTGCCGGATTTAAAGTCAGTGAAAAGGAGGTTGAGCTACCGTCGAAGTAATTGTTCAGTTGACGTACAGCTTCTTGTAGTTCGGCGGGGATTTCTGTTGATGATACCACTCCGGCGTCGCTAACTGAAATGTTGGCGATACCGTCAGAACTGCCTTCGATCGTTGCAAATCCCAAAGGTGTTTTAATTATAGCCGATTTCATCAACGTGGTGGTGATGTTTTGGTAAACGCATTAAAGGTCGCCATTTGGAAAGCGTCGGGTGGCAGTTCGCGCCCACATATATCCGATTGGCGAAAGCCGTATTCGATCCGGTCGTAGGCATTTGCGAGATTGATATCGCGTCGCCAGTTGTAATCTATGTCTAATGGATTTTTATTTATCGTCAGATTGTGAGGGTGAACTTTACTCAACATCGACAGGGTTTTGATTTGCAACGTATCAGTCGCAATAGGTTCAAAAGATTCCTTCGACATTGCCGAAAACGGATTTGTCTGGGCGAATAACGAACCTGATAGCAAGAGTAGGAATAAGTACCTCATAGCAATGTTATTAAGTCGGTAAGTTACGAAACATTTTATAGCAAATCAATCTTCTCGCGGCCTAACTACTTCAAGTGGCTATACATATAGGCTTCGATCGCTTTTAGTTCGTCGTCCGACATTTTCTTGGTGATCGCGAAATTTGCTTTCATGATCTCATATTGTTCGGGATCGACGATTGGTTCGCCGTTGCCTTTAAGGAACTCGATCATGTCGGCTTTTTCGTCACGGTAGATCGTCGCAATTTCGATAATCGATGGCCCGATGATGCGCTGATCAGGCTGATGACATGCGGCACAGTTTCCTTTTCGGTCGAATAATTCTTTACCGGTAATTAATTGTTGTTCAGTGGATGAAATTTCGATTTCGGGATACAGAGGCTCTTTGACCTCCTCTTTTTTGCCGCATGATGCTACGGTTACGCCGAGTAATAGATAAATTATGTTCTTCATTATTAGTGTTTTAGCCCTGATGACAGCGGCATCCTTTTTTGCGCTTCTTTAGCGCGGAAAAGATTGCTTCGCCAGTTCGCTCTGCTCGTGTTAGCGGACAGCAGGACCCGAGCTCTTTGAGCGAATGGGTGAAGCAATAGCTTCAAAAATTACTTATTCAACAATACCGCAGCTTCTTTTGCAAAATACGTTGTGATGATATTTGCACCGGCGCGTTTGATGCAATACAATTGCTCGATCATGATGCGGTCGTGATCAAGCCAACCGCGTTCCGCTGCCGCTTTGACCATGGCATATTCGCCTGAAACCTGATACACCGCGACCGGTACGTGCACCGCGTTTTTGACTTCGCGAACGATGTCAAGATACGCCATTCCGGGTTTGACCATCACGATATCGGCGCCTTCGGCAACATCGTCGAGAACTTCGCGAATGGCTTCGATCCGGTTGGCATAATCCATTTGATATGTTTTTTTATCGCGCGGAACATCGTTCATATCCACCGGTGCCGAATCGAGTGCGTCGCGAAACGGACCGTAAAATGCCGATGCGTACTTCGCGCTATAGCTCATAATTCCGACGTTGTGATGACCATTTTCTTCAAGCGCTTTTCGGATTGCGAAAACCCGACCGTCCATCATATCGGAAGGCGCAACGAAATCGGCTCCGGCTTCGGCATGGCTCAGGCTCATTCTCGTTAACGCATCTACCGTAGCGTCATTGACAATTTGACCTTTTTCGATGATACCGTCATGACCGTAAATCGAATACGGATCGAGCGCGACATCGGGCATCACGATCATTTCGGGAACGGCGTCTTTGATCGCACGGATGGTTTGCTGCATGAGTCCGTCGCGATTCCAGGCTTCATTACCGGCATTATCCTTTAAATTATCACTGACTTTAACGTAAATATTCACTGCGCGGATTCCGAGGTTCCAGGCTTCTTTGACTTCTTTGATCGTATTGTCGAGCGAATGCCGAAATATTCCCGGCATCGACGGAATTGCGGTTTTGACATTTTTGCCTTCAGCGACAAACATCGGCAGCATGAAATCGGCTGGTGACAATGTTGTTTCGCGTACAAGTGAGCGTATTGATTCGTTGATGCGGAGGCGGCGGTGGCGGTTTATCATAGTTTGTATTTTTTAGCGGTCAGCTTTCAGCTTTCAGCGGTCAGTTTTTAGCTTTCAGCGGTCAGCCATTCGTATATTATTAATATATTTATTATTGATTTAATTTTGAGATTAATCCAGAAAGCATCTTTTTTATTTCCTCCATCTGATCCAGTAAAATATTTGCATTTTCTGCGTCGATAAATTCCAAGTCGGCTGCGAGTATAACCTGATATTCAAGCTCGTTAGCAGATCCGAATGATATTATTAGAAATCTACAAAAATCTTTTTCCGATTTTCTTCCGCAGCCTTCGGCAATATTCGTTGGGATTGATGCTGCAGATCTTTTCATCTGGCTCGTCAGCCCAAACATTTCTTCTTTCGGAAAACTTGCCACGGTTTTGTAAACATCAAGTACTACCTGATGTGACTTCTCCCAGACACTAAGCTTTCTATAATCTTTCATCCAAAGCTAATTTCATATTTTTCCAATCTAGTTTCTGAAAGCTGACAGCTGACAGCTGTTAACTGTAAACTGTAACTGTGCACTGTCAACTGTTAACTTCTACACCCACTCCCTCGGCTCCCTCAACACTTTCACCAACTTTTCCTCCTCACTTCCAACCTCCGGATGATGATCATAAACCCACTGAACATGTGGCGGCAGACTCATCAAAATGCTTTCGATGCGGCCGTTGGTTTTGAGTCCGAAGAGGGTTCCTTTATCGTGCACCAGATTGAATTCGACATAGCGGCCGCGGCGGATTTCCTGCCAGGTGCGGTTGGCTTCGGTATAGGAAAGATGTTTTCGTTTTTCGACGATTGGGATGTAGGCCTGAACAAAACTGTCGCCGACTTCTGTCACGAAATTGTACCAATCATCCATCGACATTTCTTCGGTAGCTTTGCAATAATCGAAGAATAATCCGCCTACGCCACGGGCTTCATGGCGGTGTGCATTCCAGAAATATTCGTCACATTGTTTTTTATATTTTGGATAGAATTCGGGATTGTGTTTGTCACAGGCGATCTTACAGGTTTGGTGAAAATGAATTGCATCCTCTTCAAACAAATAATACGGCGTTAAATCCTGACCTCCGCCAAACCACTGACTGATGATATTTCCACTTTGGTCATACATTTCAAAATAGCGCCAATTCGCATGAACCGTGGGCACCATCGGTGATTGTGGATGGATAACAAGGCTTAGGCCGCATGCGAAAAAATCGGCTTCCCCGACGTTAAACAATTTTTGCATTGATTCCGGCAATTTGCCGTGCACGGCTGAAATGTTGACACCGCCTTTTTCAAAAACATTTCCGTTTTCGATCACGCGCGTCCGGCCACCGCCGCCTTCGGGACGTTCCCAAAGATCTTCCCGAAATTTCGCTTTGCCATCGGCGGTTTCAAGCGCAGCGACGATAGTGTCCTGGAGGTTTTCTATGTATTTTAGGAATTTGTCTTTCATAACTGTTATTAGCTTTCAGCGATCAGCTGACAGCTTGTTTTTAATATATAATTAATTTATTCCCATCAATATAGCTGAGAGCTGACCGCTGATATCTGATAGCTATCTATACTCTTTCACCGCATCAACAAACGCCTTCGCGTGATCAACCGGAATGTTTGGCAAAATACCGTGGCCAAGGTTTACGATATATTTATCTTTTCCGAATTCCTCAATCATCTGGTGCACCATCTTCTTAATAGTCGGGATTGGCGATAGGAGTCGGGACGGATCGAAATTCCCCTGCAATGTTATGTTGCCACCTGATAGATATCGTGCGTTTCGCGGCGAGCATGTCCAGTCGACGCCAAGTGCCGATGCGCGGCTTTTACCCATTTCGCCAAGTGCAAACCAGCAGCCTTTTCCGAAAACGATCACATGCGTGTCATCGGCGAGGGCTTCAACGATCTGGTTGATATATTTCCATGAGAATTCCTGATAATCGACCGGCGACAACATGCCGCCCCACGAATCGAAAATCTGTACAGCATTGACGCCGGCTGCTACTTTTTTCTTTAAATAGGCGATTGTTGTATCGGTGATTTTCTGCAAAAGCACGTGCGCGGCTTCAGGTTGAGAGAAGCAAAAACCTTTGGCTGTGTCGAAACTTTTGGAACCTTTTCCTTCAACGGCATAACAAAAGATCGTCCACGGCGAGCCGGCAAAACCGATCAGCGGAACCTCATCGTTCAGCATCTCCTTTGTCAGTTTGATCGCGTCCATCACATAGCCGAGTGTCTCATCGATATCGGGAACGATCACACGTTCAACATCCTGAATCGTACGGATCGGGTTTGGCAAAAACGGACCGATGTTTTCTTTCATCAGAACTTCTATTCCCATCGCCTGCGGAACGACGAGAATATCGGAGAACAAAATTGCGGCATCGGGAGCGATTCGGCGTATTGGCTGAACCGTAATTTCAGAAGCTATTTCGGGCGTCCGACAACGCGTAAAAAAGTCGTATTTGTCACGTAGTGCGATAAATTCGGGCAGGTATCTTCCGGCCTGGCGCATCATCCATACCGGCGGCCTTTCGACAGATTCGCCGCGAAGCGCTTTTAAGAACAGATCATTTTTAATCATGTTTGGCGTATTTTAAAGTAATTTATACATTGGATAATTGTGTTTTCGACCGTGGGCCGGTTTGCAATTATTATATTATCTGTGATTCCGGCAAGCGCATTTGCGGTTGTGGTGCCGATGCAAAAGCAGGTTTCGTTGGTGATTTTATTTTCGGCCAGATAACTTTCAATTCCCGACGGACTGAAAAACAAAATCCCGTCAGGTTTCGATGTAATCTTTTGCGGTTTTAGCTGCGTTTCATAAACTTTGGTTTCGGTGAAATTGATCCCTGCCGATGATAATGCTTCGGGCAACGTGTCGCGGCGAAGATTTCCGGCAAAGAATGAAAACGATTTGTCGCAGTAACTGTTGATAATTACCTCAGCAAGCTGCTCGGCGTAATCTTCACATGCCACTACTTCAAAGTCATTGGCTTCAAGCAGTGCTTTTGTTTTGATGCCGACGCACACTGCTTTTTTACTTTTCAGCAAATGTGAATCGGGATGGCGCATCACGCTTTCAACTGCATTTTGGCTTGTGAACAGTAAAATATTTGCCGATTCAGGCATTTCAAAACCAACTGGCTGCACCTCGATCAAATTAGCTTCGACTAACGACAGCCCGGCATTCAGCAACATTTGTCGCAAATTTATTGGCAATATTCTAGTCGATAGTATTCGTTTCATGGTTAATTTAAGTTCGGTAGCCGATAACTAGCCCCGACTGGCAGCGATATCCTTTTGCATCGCAAAAGATAAAGCAGAAGGCGGGACGAAACTTGTTATAAAAGAGCGGGTTTGTGCTCCTGATTTTAACCCGCGCAATAACGTAATATGTCTTTATTCTCGCCAAACACGACCAGAATGTCGGTCTCGAACAACACAGTTTCAGGTGTTGGAAGTCCGATGGTTTCTTTAACAATGGTTTTCTTACCAATCAGATTGGTCTTTTCGCGTTTGCGTATGATGGTCACCAGGTTCAGGTGATATTTGTCGATTTCGTTCAGTTGTGCCAATGTGCGGCCATGAAATTCGGGTTTCGATTTAACTTCGGATATCGTATAATTGTTATCGAGCTGATAATTCTCAAGCGTGGTTTTAAAGTTGATTTGCTTGGTCAGCCTATCGGCGCTTTCCTGCTCGGGATGGATGATGCTGTAAATGCCCATCGCCTCGAGTACGGTGTCGTGGATGGGCGACAATGCGCGGCTGATGATCTTGACTTCCGACAACTTTTTGATGATCGCCGTTGTGATGATCGCGGCACCTTCGTTCTCGCCGATCGCCACGACGACCTTGTCAGCATCTTTTAACGGAAGCGCATCGTATGCGAGTTCGTTGGTCGAATCAAGACAGATAGCGTGTGAAATCTTGTCTTTTATCAGGTTGACTTTGTCGATTTGTTTATCGACGCCAATTACCTCATTTCCGGTTTCGGTCAGGCTCAGTGCCAATGACATTCCGAAATTCCCCAAACCAAAAACAATTACTTTCATAATTAGTTTATTAAGATATTTTCTTTTGGATACTCATAGAACTGATGATTGACCTGCCTCAGCAGTCCGATCATCAGGTTCAGCATCCCGATACGGCCCACGAACATCGTGGCCATGATTACATATTTGCTTGGCTCGCTTAATGTGGGCGTAAAACTTCGGCTGATTCCGGCCGTGCTGTACGCCGAGAAACATTCGAGCGACACGGTCAGCAAATCGGTTCCGGGCGGTTCAAAAACCAGTAAACTTATTATAGCACCACCAATGACGATCAGGGAAATGCATAAAATCGCAGATGCCCTGCTCGTTGATTCGCTGGAAATACGTCGTCCGAAAAGCTGGATTCTGCTTTTTCCGGTGGCGACAGCAAAAATATTCAACGTAGCTAATGCAAAGGTACTCGTTTTTATTCCGCCTCCTGTCGAACCGGGAGATGCGCCAACCCACATCAGGAAAATCATAAATAAGACTGACGGTACTGTGAATTGTTCGATTGTACTGGTGTTGAAACCAGCGGTTCTCGGATTAACCGAATAAAATGCGCCCGACGTAATTTTTCCGAATAGCGTTTCATGCTGCAGAAGTGTGTTATTGCTTTCGGAAATCATCAGGAAAACGAATCCCGCTACTAGCAGAATAGCGGTTGTATAAATTACGATTTTTGAATTTAGGGTGACAATGCTGACTTCTTTATGAATTCGCGTTCTGTCGACCAGTTCTAAAATCCGAATACGCACATATTGATAAAAATTAAAAATGATATTGTAGCCTAATCCGCCTGATACCACGAGGACCATCAAAATCCACTGCATATAATAATTGAAGCGCAAAATCTCATCACTCATTCCGCTGCTCATTGTCGAAAGTCCGGCGTTGCAAAATGCCGAGATGGAATGAAAAATTGCGAAGTAAAGTTTGTCGTCGATTTCGGAATTGTTTGCAATTGAAGAATAGATAAACATCGCTCCGATAACCTCGACACTCAGCGTGAAAATTACAACATTCAGGGCTACACGAAGAACATCTTTAAGCGTATCCTGGCCGATAAAATCGCGCACATTCAACCCTTCTTTAAACGAGGAACTACCGCGAAAGAAAAACGCAAAAAATGACGTGAAAGTCAAAATTCCAAGGGCGCCGATTTGCACCATTCCAAGAATAATTGTCTGGCCAATAAATGTCAGGTCGGTTGGAAGATGCAGCACGTTCAGCCCCGTGACACAGACTGCACTTGTCGCCGTAAACAGCGCATCGGTAAATGAAATTCCGTTCGTAGTTGCATTTGGCAACATCAGCAGAAAGGAACCGATCAATATCAGCGCAAAAAAACTACCGACAAATACGATCGCAGGATTGTAATACACGTCATAGATATAACGCACAAGTATCATCAATCGGATAATAAAGTAAATCACCAGACCCGTTTCGAGAACAGGGCGAATTTTATTTAAGATATCGACGGCGGAAAGATCGGTATTGACCAGGGAAATGATAGCAGAGATCAGCAGTAGCGCGCCAATTATCAGGCAATTTACAAGCGCCACCTTTTTTCGGCCATTGCTTTTATAATAGAAATATTTGAAAATATTGAAAACAAGCAGTGCTACGGTGACAACGACAAGTCCGATTAATTTTGGCGCTTTATAATCGTCATGAACGCTATAGCCAAAATCGAACACTAAAAAGGTCAGAACTATCAAATCAAAAAAGCGGTAGACAACCTTGAGTAATGAGTCGTTCTTCATCGGTGCTAGATATCTTTATTCAGGCTGCTCCTGATCTGGCGCATTACTTCGGTGCCGCCATTAGCGAGGATTTCCCGGGCGCAAAGTTCGCCAAAATCCTGATATAAGTCGATTTGCGTTTCCTTTTGAATACCTATTTTATCTTTTCCGTCGATTGAAAACAACGCACCTTCGAAAACGATTTTATTATCGTTGATTGTGGCCAATGATCCAATTGGTGCCGTGCATCCACCTTCGAGTGTGCGAAGGAAATCGCGTTCTACCTGCGTACAAATTTGTGAATCAAAGTGATTTAGTTTTCCAACAGCTTCGCGGCAGTAATCATCATCATGCATCGCCACGATTACCATTGCACCTTGCGCAGGTGCGGGAATCATCCAGAGAAGTTCGATATGATTTTCCGGTTTCAGGTCAATTCGTTCAAGTCCGGCGGCGGCAAAAACGGCTCCGTTCCAGTCGTTATCGCGCAGCTTCTGCAAGCGCGTATTTACATTTCCCCGCAGATCGACTACCGAATGGTTTGGATGGCGGTGCAGCCATTGTGCCTGGCGACGCAGGCTTCCGGTGGCAATCGTTCCGGCTGAATGAAGAAAATCGGTGTTGCCTTTATGAACAAGTATATCGAGTACGTTGGCGCGTTCCAGAACCGCTGCCTGCACAATTCCTTTTGGCAACGCTGTAGGGACATCTTTCATCGAATGCACTGCAATGTCGACCTGTCCGGTGATCATTGCAACGTCGAGTGTTTTTGTGAAAATCCCGGTGATGCCAAATTCGTATAATGGCTTATCAAGAATGACATCGCCTGCCGATTTTACAGCGACGATCTCGGTTTGGTATCCTAAATTGCGGAGTTTGTCCTGTACGGTATGCGCCTGCCAAAGTGCTAATTCGCTGTCGCGCGTACCGATGCGGATCGTTTTGGTCATTTCGCTACTGCCTCGATTTGGAACACTTTCTCGATCCATTCAATACTTTCGTCAACCATTGTATTATCATCTTTCAGATGATTCGCAAAATGTGTCGTGATTTTCTGGATGATACGGGCGCTGATAATTTCAGCCTGTTCCTCATTGAAATTAGAGATTTTCTTGCTTTGGAAATGAAGTTCCGACTTTTTGATCGCGTTCAGTTTTTCCTTTAAAGCGTGTATCGTAGGTGCGAACTTGCGTGCTTTTGTCCACGTCATGAATTCTTCGCGGACTTCCTCAATAATAGCTTCGGCGGCCGGAACGTGGCTTTTCCTGTTCTCGAGCGTGTCATCTGTGATTTCAGAAAGATAATCCATGTGGACCAGTGTCACTCCTTCGATTTCACGGACGTTTTCGTTGACGTTTTTCGGAATCGAAAGATCCAGAATCAACATTGGCTTGCGAAGGTTCAGGATTGCCTTATCGATTGTCGGGTTTTGAGCGCCGGTGGCCACAACAACGACATCGGCTTTTTGAAGCTCGAGGTGTAGATCGGAATAATCTTTAACGA
>CAZLWZ010000017.1:6946-13072 GCA_964563275.1 uncultured Flavobacterium sp. | reverse complement strand
CTCTTTGTCCCTGAAAGGCTTGAAAAAATATTCTTTTATAAGCGGCATGATCTCATCATTCAGCGAGTATGGCTGTTCCGACAAAAAAATTGCTTCGTTACGGCTTTTATTCCCAACTCTGTGGATGGAAAGTGTTTCAATGTGTGTATTGTACAGGTTGATCATATATTGAGGCAAATCGGTGAAGGCAGCCTAAGTGCGCCTACCGGTAATGTAATTAAGAAATGTTTTGTTAGTTCCAGTTTTCTTCGAAGCCGAAATCTTCGAAATTATCCCCACCGTCGAGCGAGTCGAGGTCGTCTTCATCGTAATCATCTTCATCGTAATCAAACTCGGAAGTTGTGGACTCGGAAAAATCCTTGTCAGGAGCTTCGGCAGGCATGATCCCGTGCGAAAACAGGGTGTTTGGGTAAATGGTGCCCGATTCAACTTCTTCTATCGCAGCAAGCTCGATCAGGAACGTCCACATGTTCAGGAAGTCGTATACATATATGATTTTAGTATTGTCCTCATTCAAAATTTCCGACAACTGGTAATCGTTCATAATTTTCTGTTCGCCCAGAATGTCTCCGGTGTCGAACAGCGAAATTTCCTCGTCCTGGTTCCATTGGTCATCACAGGTATAGAACGATGCAATTTCAAGTCCGTCGAAACCAAACGCATTTACTATGGCATTGTGAAAATCCTCTAATGTATCATCTTCAAGTATCGCGATATCGCGGAAAACATCCTCTTCGGCATCAAGAATAACCCTGAATTTATAAACCATATCGTATATATTTATGTGAAGGCAAAGGTAAAATTTAAATTTAGCTACCCGTCAAAAAGTAATCAACAATCGGCTTTATTTCTTGTGCCTTGCCAGTTGTTTGTGCCTCCATTCGTAAACACGCATTTTGGCTTGCACAAATTTTTGGCTAGCAGGATAATGCCGGTGCCTCGTGACATTGTTGAAGACAAGCGCGATGGCCAGTAATATTAATGTTCCGGTTAGAACCGGCGATAAAACGTACCAGTAGCCCAGCTCTTTTAATTGCGGCGAACCTGTTACAGCAATCAGTGCAGTGGCGCCGCCCGGTGGATGGAGTGTTTTTGTCGCCTGCATCAGCACTATTGAAAGCGATACAGCAAGTGGTGCGGTAATCCAAATTATCTCCGGCAAGATCGTTTGAACGCTGACGCCGATAATTGCCGATACCAGATGGCCGCCGATAAGGTTTCGGGGTTGTGCAAGCGGACTCTGGATCACGCCATATACAAGTACGGCTGATGCGCCAAAAGATCCTATCAAATAAACGATGTCTGATGCCGGAAGTTGTGCCGACTGCAGGTAAGCAATTAAGCCGATACCCGAGAATGATCCTATAAAAGCCCAAAAATGCTCCTTGAAATCGACCAGGGTTTCACGGTAGAGAATATACCTTGTTTTGCGGTAACTGCGGCTATTTTTTATCGGCATATTTTAGAACTTCATGATTTCCCGGCATAGTATAGACGGTGTATGGAAACAAAGCCTTTGCTGTATACTTCGCGACAAAACAGGTAATTAATATCGGGATAAATAATGTGTAATCGCCGGTTACGCCACACACTAAAAACAGAGCGGTGAAAGGTGCATGTATGCTCGCGCTTAGCATAGCCGCCATACCCACTATCAAAAAGTTAAGCGGGATAACGTTGGCATTAAAAAACTTGTTCAATATCAAGGCCGTCAAACAGCCTATGACGCCACCAATGAAAATGCCGGGTGCAAATACGCCGCCATCGCCACCGCCGGCGAGCGTCAGTGCTGTAGCTATTGGTTTCAGTATTATTATCCCGAGTAATGTTAATCCGACGGTCAGGGTAAGTACCATCCGATCAGCATCAGCCAGAAGCGTATGTATTAAATGATAGCCATCCCCGTATAGTTCCGGAAAAATAATCAGCAATGCACCGAGTAACAGTGCACTTGGCAGAACCCTGATGTAAAACTTCCTGATCTTCGAAAATCTGTTTTTTATAATTAAAACACACTGCGTCAGATATACGGAATTGAGTCCGGCGATGATTCCAAGTATGATGAACCACGGAAGTGCACGGTAATGCCACGACGAAATATCGGTCGCAAATAACGGCGTCTCTTCGGTGATATGCAGTAACAGGATTGCCATCAGAACAGCTATGCCTGCTGTTAAAATAAAAATTTTGTTTACTTTTTTGATGATGACCTCGAAGGCGAATAATATCCCGGCGAATGGGCTGGTGAAAAGTGCTGTTATTCCGGCCGCCACACCGGCACAGATAAGTTCGGTTTTGTACTGAAACATAAAGTTGGCTTTTTGCTGTGCGACCGACCCAATCGTCGCCGAGGCAACAACGGTGGAGACCTCTATGCCAGTCGATCCTCCAAAAGCAACAGTCAAAAAACCGTTTAGAAAATGCGAAGGAATTTTATATACCGGAAGGTTTTTGTGACGCGATTTCAGCGTTGCGAAAATTTCGCGGATGCCTTTATTTTCCTTATTGTGAAAAAGGTACTTCCGCAAAAAATATATTACTGTGAGCGCAAACAAAGGAAAAACGACGTAGTAAGCAGAGGATTCGAGTGCCTTTGCGAAAAAGATGTGTTCGTAATATTCGGTCAGCCTCTTCAAGCCGAGCGCAAGTAATGCCGACAGGAAACCGATCAATACCGAGGCGACTAGAAGTTTCTGAAGTTTGATGTGGCGGCGGTGCCGTCGGATCCGGGCGTACTGCATTACTCTCTATTTCTGCGCAAAAATAAACAAAGTACGCGTCTGCAAGGCACTATTGCAGGTATTTAATCACCGGCAGGTTGGCATCCGAATTTTCTTTTAAGGCGCCTTCATGCAGGCTGTCGATCAACCGTCGTGTGTCTTCGACGTGGTCGATCCTGAACAAAAACAGGGCTTCGTTTTGATCATCGGCATTCTGCCACAGATGCTCGAGATAGATGCCGTGTTCCGCGTGAAAGGCGGCATCGCTTTCCAGAACTTCTTTTATGGTGCTCAATGGAACATCGCGTAGTGTGGCTAACATATGAGGCATATAGCGAATTTTAAAGAAGCCTTCAGCGGGCTTATTTATTTAGATAAATTCGAGATGTCGAGATACAGGCTACGCGCTTCTTCAAAATTTGTCAGTATTTCCGGATCTGCTGCATTTGCTGCGACAAGTTCGCTGATCTGCTTTACCTTCTGGCCGAGCTTTCTAATGTTGGTTTGACGTTTCGCGTTTTTATACGCCACCGGGATTTTACTGTTGACCATTGTTGTGGTAGCGTGCGTCAGCGTTTCCGAAAAATGCCGCACGGCTTCAACATTTCCCTGTGATGCTGAATGTTGAATCCGTTCAATGATTTCACCGACGGTTGCTAATTCTTTCCACTCAGTCTGAGCAGCGGATTGCGCGTTTATGGTAGCACTGCAGGCAAAGACCATCAGCACAAGTATCGACTTAATAATTTTCATGACAGTAGTTTTAGTTAAGCGCCAAATATAACAAATATTTGAAAGCTACGGCTCTGTAATCCACCATTGATTCCCAAAAGGATCTTCAAACCCAGCCGTGTAGCCATAATCCTGCTTGCCTGGTAACTGAAGGCTAATGGCATTGTTGCGCATCGCAAGATCATACACTTTATCGACACTTTGCACAAATAAAAACATCCCTGCCGATTTTTCCCTGTACGTTTCAGTTGCCTGCGCAAACATGATTACCGCATCGTGTATTTTTATTTCGCCGTGCATGATCGAGCGCTCTTCCTCTCCCGGAACAATGAGTTGCTCGGTCGCATTAAAAACCGTTTTTGCAAATTGCATAAAAGCTTTGGCTTCCCGTAAAATGAGGTAGGGCATCACCGGTAGATATGTTGGTGGGATATTCATAGGAAAATGTTTAGGTATGTAATATTACAAATTTTTTGAGCTCGGTAACTTTTTTTGCTTCGGAATGTTATTAAGTACATTTCATCACCTAAAAGTAACACTTCGGTGTATGTGTTTTTCGAATACAAACTGTTCTAGTAAACTTTGCATTAAATTCGGGAACCATGAAATTTATTACTACCGCCTTTTTTGCAATGCTCACCTTCGTCACCTTTTCGCAATCAGTTATCTCAGGGAAGATCCTCGACGAAAAGAAACAGGTTGTTTCTGGCGCTAATGTGTATGTGAAAGGTACGTATGACGGAACGACGAGCGACGCCAACGGAAATTTTAGTTTTTCTACAACCGCCGAAGGTGCCCAGCTATTAGTCGTATCAAATATCTCCTATGAAACGACGGAAGTCGCTATTGATGTCGAGTCGGCTGCCAACCTTCGCATTACCCTGAAGCAAAGCATCAATACACTCGACGCGGTAGTTATTACAGCCGGAACTTTTGAGGCAGGCGACAAAGCACGGGTATCCGTTCTAAAGCCGCTGGACATTGTCACTACTGCTGGTTCGGCTGGCGATATTGTAGCTGCGCTGATGACCTTGCCCGGAACGCAAACAGTAGGAGAGGATGGCCGACTATTTGTCCGCGGAGGTGAACCCGGCGAAACGCAGACCTTTATTGACGGAATTCGGGTGGCCCAGCCCTATGGCGCGACAACAAACAATTTACCGACGCGCGGACGGTTCTCGCCGTTCCTGTTCAGCGGAATCTCATTTTCGACCGGTGGCTATTCGGCTGAATATGGCGGTGCGCTTTCAGGGGTTTTGCTGCTTAATACGCAGGATGAGCCTGCTCAGGACAAAACTGATATTTCCCTGATGACAGTCGGCCTGGGCCTTGGCCATACCAAAAAGTGGGACAACAGTTCGCTAAGCCTTAATGTTTCGTATATCGATCTGGCGCCATATCAGTTCGCAGTTCCGCAGAATGTCGATTGGAACCGGCCGTATCAAACATTGGCCGGTGAATCGGTGTACAGAAAGAAATTCGCAAACGGAACTTTTAAATTATATGCAGCATTCGATACTTCGCGCTTCGATATTAATCAGGCAGATATTAATTCACCGGAAAAAATGCGGGTGGATCTTTCAAACAACAATGTCTATGTGAATACTTCCTACAAAGGTTATTTGTATAATAATTGGCGACTAACTGCGGGTATCGGATACGGAGGCGCATTTAATGACATAAAACTTGGAAGTGACGACGTTCACAATAATGAACATGCGGCCCACGCTAAAATAAAAGTAAGCAACAAGTTCAGCCGCTATCTGAAAATATCCTTTGGCGTCGATCATTTTACCACAAAATTTGCTGAAAAATTTAAAAATGGATTAGAAGTTTTTCGGTCTGGATATTATGCGAACCTGACAGCGGTATATTCGGAAGCTGATATATTGTTCTCAAACAAATTCGCCATGAAGATCGGAGCTCGGTCAGAGTATGATGATCTTCTTGAAGAAGTGACATTGGCACCCCGACTTTCTTTAGCCTACAAAATAAGTAAGGGAAGTCAGTTTTCGCTTGCGTACGGCGATTTTTATCAGGCGCCGGGCCAGTCGTTTTTAATAGTTACAGATCAGTTCCAGAATGAAAAAGCGACGCATTACATTTTAAATTATCAGTATTCGCGGGAGCGGCAGTTGTTCAGGGCCGAGTTATACCACAAAATTTATGATAAGCTTGTGCGCTTTGATGCGTCTTCGAATGGTACAAATACCGCTTTTAATAATGACGGATTCGGGTCGGCCCAGGGAATTGATGTTTTCTGGCGCGATGGGAAATCATTCAGGAATCTTGAATATTGGGTATCCTATTCGTTTATCGACACTAAAAGGCTGTATCGCGATTTCCCGACCCAGGCCACCCCATCATTTGCGGCCAATCACTCACTGTCGCTGGTCGGAAAATATTGGATCAACGATTTGCGGTCGCAGTTGAGTGTAACCAATTCATTTAGCAGCGGAAGGCCTTATAACGACCCGAACGATGAAACTTTCATGTCGGGTAAAACCCGGGCATATAATAACTTAAGTGTCAGTTGGGCTTATTTATTAAGCGCCCAGAAAATTTTGTATCTGTCGGTTTCAAATGTACTTGGTACTGAAAATGTTTTCGGATATGAGTACGCAAATTCCCCGGATGCGACAGGTGTGTTTCGAAGACGCGAAATAGGCCAGCA
>CAZLWZ010000017.1:0-6936 GCA_964563275.1 uncultured Flavobacterium sp. | reverse complement strand
CAGTTTCATCTTCGTCGGTTTTTTCTGGACGATAAGCCAGGATAAGAAAAGCAATCAACTGGAAAATCTTTAGGCAGTACAATTCGTCATTAAAAATCGACGGTTCGGTGACATCCGTTTCTTATCTGAAACCAAAAACTGGAAATTTGAAGTATCAATATTAAATCAACCATTATGAAAACAGTATTTGTAACATTGGCATTTTTTATCTGCAGCCTTTTATCGGCGCAGCAATTTGAACAGGGAATGGCTCGCGCGTTCGATTTTTGGGGTGAAGGAAAAACCAACGAGGCGTCGGCTATGTTCGAACGCATCGCATCGGCCGAGACCGGTTCGTGGCTTCCGAATTATTATGTCGCTTTGGTCAATACGACTTCGGCGTTTCAGACTAAAGACAAGGCGGCGCTGGACGGACTCCTGGCAAAAGCCCAAAAATCATTGGACATTGAACTGGCAAAACATCCTGATAACGCTGAATTGCTCGTAATGCAGGCAATGATTCATACGGCATGGATCGCTTATGACCCGATGACTTATGCGATGACATTGTCAGATAAGGTTATGAAATTGTATCATACTGCAGCAAGACTGGATCCGTCCAATCCGCGTGTGGTCTTGGGAAAAGCAGAATTTGAAATTGGCGGAGCGCGTTATTTTGGTTCCGATATTACACCTATGTGCGATCAGATAAACAAATCGATTGAACTTTTCGCTACTTTTAAACCCGAGACTCCGCTTCACCCTAAATGGGGTCAGGATCGTGCGCTAGCCCTGCAGGCTGAATGCCAACAGAAATAATTCAGATAAAGCGATGAATACTTACGTAAGAGAAATATTGAAAGCTGTTGCGCTGGGATGCATAATATTTGTTGTCCTGTTGATAGTGAATGTCGCTGCCGGGGGCACTTTGAAATTTGACTTCGGACTGGCGCGGCATTTTGGCTACACGATGATTTACAGCGTCACAATCTATTTCGCCAATGCAATGGTTTTCATCGGGCTGGACAGGTACTATAAGCATGACCGTTTCCCTGTCAAACGACTGATCACAGGTTTTTTGATTTCATTCATGGCGACCATGCTGGTGATTTTTTTGATTCGGGTGACCGATGAGGTGCTTATAAAAGGCACAGCTTTCACTGAGTTTATTGGCAACGAAAAAGCGTCCAATTACCTGGTGTCAATCATCATATTCTTTTTCATCAGCCTCGGGATTCACGCTTTTTACTTTTACAAAGCTTACCAGGAGAACAAAGTCAAGGAGCAGAAGATTATAGCGGGTACGGCATCGGCTAAGTTTGAAAGTCTTAAGAACCAGATCGATCCCCATTTTTTATTCAATAGCTTAAACGTACTAAGTTCGTTAATCGAGGAAAATCCGGATAACGCCCAGAAGTTCACTACATCGCTATCAAAAATCTATCGCTATGTTCTGGAGCAAAAGGATAAAGAACTTGTATCGCTCGAGGAAGAATTATCTTTCGCTAAAACATACATGAACCTGCTTAAGATGAGGTTTGAAAATAGTTTGTTTTATGAAATGCCAACCGAAATTTTAAATCCCGACGCCAAAGTGGTTCCACTTTCACTGCAACTATTGCTTGAGAATACGGTTAAACACAACGTTGTAAGTGAAAAGAGGCCACTAACGATCCGTATAAAAATTGAAGGCGGTTATCTTGTCGTCGAAAACGAATTGCAACGAAAGGAGATTCTGGACTCGCGTCGCGGCGTTGGTTTACAAAATATCATCAACCGATATGCAATCATCACCAACCGCAAAGTCATGATTGATGAAAGCGCCGAGTCGTTCCGAGTACTTATCCCAATCCTGACCAAACAAGTCAGATTCGTCGCGCCCGAGGTTGAAACCGACCTGTCGCCGTATTTAAAAGCGCAGAAGAAGGTCGACGATATCAAAGGGTTTTACGGAAATTTTGGGATGTACATTGTCGTGATTTTCATTATCGCTGTCATCAACCTGGTAACTTATCCGAAATTTTTGTGGTTCCTGTTCCCTGCCGGTGGATGGGGAATTGGGGTCGTGATCCACGCGATTTATGTTTTTAACCTTCTGCCTTTTATGGGCAGCGAATGGGAAGAAAAAAAGATTCAGGAATTAATCATGAAAGAAAAATCTGAAGAATGGAAATAACTAATGAAATCGAACGCGCCGCATATATGCGAGCAAAAAAGAAAGTAAAGGAAATACGTGGTTTTTACTACAATCTGACCTGTTACTGCATAGTGATTCCGATATTGATTTTTGTAAATCTATACTATGTTCCCGAACAAATCTGGTTTGTGTGGCCGATGTTGGGTTGGGGATTCGGAGTCCTTTTCCACGGTTTTGAAGCTTTCAGTTATAATCCCTTTCTGGGCAAAGAATGGGAACGAAGGAAAATCGATGAACTCATCGAGAAGGAAAAACAAAATAACAACACTCAAAAATATTTGTAATGGAAAATTTAGAAATTGAACGGCTACGGTATGCACGGGCACAAAAGCGTGTAAAAGCACTCGCAGGCTTCTATAAGCATCTGGCGGTTTATATTTTAGTCAACGCTTTTTTAATAATACTGAAATGGTTCAGGCTCGATGAAGGCGAACAATTTTGGGATTTTGGTACCTTTTCGGTTGCGTTTTTCTGGGGAATCGGACTCGCATTCCACGCGATGGGCGTATTCTTCTCACAGGTATTTTTTGGATCCGATTGGGAAGAACGAAAAGTACGCGAGTTAATGGATAAGCAAAAGCATAATAATTGATGACAACTATCATTATCGAAGATGAAAAGCCGGCCGCGCGGCTGCTTCAACGAAAATTGACAAAAATCGGCGTCGATACGCAAGTGATGCTTCACTCGGTTGAGGAAGCGATTGCGTGGTTTAGCGAGAATGAGCATCCCGATTTAATCTTCCTGGACATCCAGCTGTCGGACGGATTGTCATTCGAAATTTTCGAAACGGTCGATATCAAAAGCGCCGTCATTTTCACCACCGCGTACGACGAATACGCGCTTCAGGCATTTAAACTCAACAGTATCGATTACCTGCTAAAACCCATTGATGACGATGATCTCGATGCAGCAGTAGCGAAATACAAATCGCGGCTGCCTCAGAAAACTGCGGCCTTAATCGATTACAACCAGATCCGCGAGATGTTTGCAAACCCTAAGCCGAAGCCATACAAAAAAAGATTTACGGTTAAAATCGGTCAGCATCTGAAAGTTGTAAATACCGATGAGGTAGAATGCTTCTTCAGTGAAAATAAAGGTACCTATATTCATACTGGCGAGAATCGCAATTACCTGATCGATTCCACACTTGAAATGCTCGAAAACGAACTCGATCCCAATGAATTTTACAGAATCAGCCGCAAATTCATTGTGCCGATGAAAGCGGTACGCGAAATCATCATGTACTCGAATTCCCGGTTGAAAGTAATTTTACCAACGTTCCGCGATGACGAGGTAATTGTAAGCCGCGAAAAAGTAGCCGATTTTAAAAAGTGGCTTGGTTAGCCGATTTAATCACCGGCTCCGGACGTTCCCCGATCTGCTGACGCCACATGGCAAAGTACAGTCCTTTTTTTGCAAGAAGTTCCAAGTGGCTCCCCCTTTCGACTATTTGTCCGCGTTCCAACACATAGATTGTATCGGCATGCATGATCGTCGATAACCGGTGTGCGATCAGTATCGTCATCTGCTGCCTGTCGGCGGAAATATTTTTTACAGTCGCCGTAATTTGTTCTTCGGTCAATGAATCCAGTGCCGAGGTCGCCTCGTCAAAAATCAGCAACCGCGGCTTTCTTAGCAGCGCACGGGCAATCGACAAACGCTGCTTTTCGCCGCCGGATAATTTTTTCCCGCCTTCACCAAGTATCGTGTCGAGGCCGTCTTTTGAATTTTTGATTAACTGAAGTGCCGAAGCTTTGGTAATCGCTTCGATCATCTCTTCTTCGGTTGCATCGGGTTTCACAAACAATAAATTTTCGCGTATCGATCCCGAAAATAAATGTGTATCCTGCGTGACGAATCCGAGTTGGCGCCGGATCCGGTTGTAGCGCAAATCCTTGATTGACGTGTTGTCATATAAGATATCACCGTTTACCGGTCGGTATAGGCCCACCAGTAATTTAACGAGTGTCGATTTTCCCGATCCCGACGGACCGACGAACGCAATCGTTTCGCCAATTTTGACCTCGAACGAAATTCCCCGGATTGCATCGCGTGTCGCATTTTTGTGGCGGAAATAGATGTCGTTGAAATGAAGGCTGCTTATCGGTCCCACATCGACAGGAACTTCCGGGCTAAATTCTGGTTGCTTTTGCATAAGTTCATTGAACAACTGCAAAGCTGTTTCGGCTTCGCGATAATTAAGGATGATGTTTCCCAGTGATTGCAACGGACCGATGATTCCCGTTGATATGAACTGCATCGATATCAATTCGCCCGGCGACAGTACATTTCGGAAGATCAGCCACAATAATATAAATAATATCGACTGTTTTAAAAGCATTAGAATACTTCCCTGGAAAAATGTAAGCGTACGCACTCTCTTGACCTTTTGCATCTCAAGGTCGTAAATTTCCTCGGTATGCGCTTTGAGCCGGCGTATTTCCGGGTAGGTGAGGCCGAGGCTTTTTACCAATTCGATGTTGCGCAAACTTTCAGTGATCGTACCGCTCATCTGGCGGTTTTGCCTGATCAGTGAGCGCTGCAGTGTTCTTATCGAACGGCTCAGGATGCTGGTTAATCCACCCAAAACAACCACACCAATCAGAAAGACCGGAATAAGTGCCCAGTGCTTGGTGATTGCATACCACAACAAAAACCCGATGCCTACTATCGAAGTGAACAATATATTGATGAAAGAGGAAAGAAATTTTTCGGTATCGGCACGCACCTTTTGTAGAATCGACAGGATTTCGCCGCTGCTTTGATCTTCAAATTCCTGAAATGGCAGACGCAGTGTTTGCCGTAAACCCTGATTAAAAATGTCCATTCCGAATTTCTGGACTACCATCCTGATCACATAATCTTTTAATGTCGCAAACAGTTGCGCGCCCAGTGCGATTGCGATTGCTAAAAGTAAAAGTTTGACTACGCCCGATATCAGTTCGTCCTCCGGCATTTCACCTACATTCAGTGCGTAATTGTCGATTATTTTACCGAAGATGATTGGATCGAAAAGTGCTAATATCTGCGCCGCTCCCGCCAGTACCATTGCCAGTACGACCAGCCATCGGTACGGCCACAGATATTCCTTGAATAACTTCATAGATAAGTATTTAACTCAAGTTACGGCATAAAAAAACTGTTTCAAAAGTTTTTACACCTTCTGAAACAGTTTCCGAATGCATTTACATTTAATTTTCCAGCAGATTCAGGTAAAATAATACGGCCCTTTTCGGCTGAACTTTTCAATATAAATGGATTCTTTATTCAACTATGGATCGAATTTCTTTTTCAGTTTTTCCAACTTTCTGTTGCAATCTTCCCCACATTTCATCTTCTTTTCCTTCTTCGTACATAAGGTCATCATCGGTGAGATCGGCAAAATGCTGCTTCAATTTTCCTTTCATCTCATTCCAGTTTCCTTCCATTTCTCTTGAATTTGGCATAATATATTTTTTTTTGTGATTAACAATTTCAAAGTTCGGCAAACCCTAGAAAAACTGGTTACACCTTTTTCATTTAATCTTGCAAAATCACTATGATTACGTTTCAAGATCCCGCTCTTCGCCCGAATTTACGTTTAAGTGATATTTGTTAATATATTGGGCACGTAATCGTTATGTGCGCACCATCGATTTATTCTATTGCGGCTCAGACATTATTTTGAGACGCGGTGCAGGTAAATGGTCAGTAATGAAAGCAAGACGAAGGCTCCCAATTGGTGCGCCAGACCCAGCCACAATGGAACGCTGTAGAGTAGCGTGAATACGCCCAAACCAAACTGAATGATCACCATCGTAAATATGCCGTTTGACAGATTCAACTGAAGCTTCTCGGCTGCCAATTTTCTTGTCTTTAAAAATAAAAATAGTACTAATCCGAACACCAGGTACGCTAAGATTCGATGCACAAACTGGATTCCGCTTTTCCCTTCGACAAAATTTTTAATGCCTTCCTGTTCGATCAAAACGCTGTCATGCATAAATTGTCCGTCGCTCATCATCGGCCAGTGATTATGGATCAGTCCGGCGTTTAAGCCCGCGACAAACCCGCCATAAATTATCTGGATGAACAACACAACCATAGTAATGCGTGCAAGATTCCTAAGCCGAACGAATGGCTCCCGTCGTTGGTGATAAATCAAATCGAGCGCGACCCATAAAGTATAAGCAAAGGTCGCGAACGCGAATGTTAAATGCAGAGATAACCGGTAGTGGCTGACGTCGGGATTATCGACGAGTCCGCTTTTTACCATAAACCAGCCTAAAAATCCCTGAAATGCGCCCATTGCCAAAAGCACCACGCATTTCCAGATAGTCGCACGGTCAAGCTTTCGTTTAATCAGAAAATAAACGAACGGTACTATGAAGACGATCCCAATGATACGCCCGATAAACCTGTGAAACCACTCCCAGAAATAAATAAATTTATAATCCGACAGCGTAAAATCGTTATGGATATTGATTTTCTGATACTCAGGAAACTTTTTATATTCCTCAAACGCCTCGTTCCACTTCTCCTCAGACAGCGGCGGAAACGTATCGGTCACCAAATGCCAGTCGGTCATCGACAAACCCGAATTGGTCAGCCGCGTGATCCCGCCAACCATCACCATTATAAACAAAAGCACACATCCCGTAAGTAGCCAGAAAATAACCGGCTTGTTATTTTTTTCCATTTTTTTTATCTTGTAGCTATTCCCGTTTTCCGCTATATCTTTTTTGGGCTTCATTCTTCGCCTCAAAAAAGGATGCCGC
>CAZLWZ010000016.1:0-13534 GCA_964563275.1 uncultured Flavobacterium sp. | reverse complement strand
CGGTATCAGAAAATAAAATTACGCAATTAAGGAATACCGGTGGTGGAAACATGCGCGGAATAACACTTGAACTCGATGCCACCACATCGTCGAATCTGACAATTGCAAACAATTTCATAAGTGATGCGGCAACGAACGGAACGACCACCAATACGGCGCACGGCGTGTACATCAACAGTGGGCGCAACATTAAGTTGTACAATAATTCCGTGGCGATGAACACAGTACAGCCAGGATGGTCGGCGGCATTGTATGTGAATTCAGGTAGTGAACTCGATGTTCGGAACAACATCTTCCAGAACGCCAGTACCCCGGGATATGCCGTGTATTCGCTAGTTAATACTTCGGCATATTCATTTATCGATTATAATAACTATTTTTCATCACCTTTGGGCCACCTCGGAGGCAACCATACCACATTGGCTAGCTGGAAAGCAGCTACAGGAAAAGATGTCAACTCGGTCTCTGTAAGTCCGGTTTTTACTTCTATATCCGATCTACACCTTCCCACAGGCACTAACCCGCTGCTGGACAATCTGGGTACGCCTTTAGCCGCTGTGTCTATTGATATCGATGGTACAACGCGAAGTGTAACGACGCCTGACATAGGTGCCGACGAATTTAACTCGCAGGTGACGGCAAACCAGCCTACGGTGCAGGCTTCGGCAGTTACTTTTTCAAATGTCACTCAGAACTCATTCACTGTAAACTGGACTGCCGGAAATGGTGCGCGCCGACTTGTAGTGGTTCGTTCTGGGGCCGCAGTAAATGCCAACCCGACCGATGCTTCCGTTTATACGGAATCGGGCGCCTTTGGGATCGGATCGCAAATCGGTACAGGGAATTATGTTATTTATGCCGGCGCGGGAAACTCGGTCAATGTCACCAATCTCAACGCAAGCACAACATATCACGTCGCCGTGTATGAATATAATGGCACCGGAGGAGCCGAAAATTATTTGATGAGCCCGGCGCGCGGAAACCGACTTACATTAAATGCCACGATGGGGTGGCAGATTGCTGCTGCCAATACGCCGCAAGCCATTACTTTCGATGCGACGGTGGCAAATGTGAACCAGGGTAGTTTTGCCGGCAGCGGATTCACAACGGCTGCTACGTCAGGAAAACTCGACTCCAACGCGTGGTCTGTTACCGGACTCAGCGATGGCAACGTGAATTTCGGATCCGAAATCAGCACGGGTAATTCTTCTAACGGAACATCGGTTGGCGGTGTTCAGGCTGGCGGAATTCATGCATTTCGGGTATCGGCTAGCAATTATGCCCTTGGGCTTCAACCCGATGCCGATGATCTGGTGCCAGGCTCGATTGTACTTCGTACACAGAACCAGACCGGAGCATCAATCACCTCTTTGAGCATAGGTTACAAAGTTTATATCTACAATGACCAGGCAGGATCGAGTAGTTTTAATTTTAGCCATTCGGCCAGTAATACTTCGTTTACATCCATTCCGGCCATAGATGTTATTTCTCCCGCTGCCGCCAATGCCTCGCCATCGTGGAAAGCAAGCTATCGTGTGGTAACAATTACAGGATTAAACATTCCTGCCAACAGCTATTACTATCTGCGCTGGACGACCAGTTCGGTTTCCGGCTCCGCATTTGACGAATTTGGTCTGGACGACATTATGCTGTCGGCTAACCCTACTACGAATTTCGCCAGCTTCAGTGGTACCACAAATAATTTTGTCGTGCATGGAAATACCTCCCTTAGCGGTGCAACAATCGTTGAGAACCTCACCCTGAGCAACGGAAAATTGTCAGTGAACGGGCAAACGCTAACCATAGCGGGTCCGGTTAATAATATTGTGGCGGGCGGTTTGCGAGGAAGTGCGACATCTAACCTGAACGTGACAGGATCTGCATCCCCAACGTTTAGTTTCGATCAAACCACGGTCGGTTCTACAAATCGTTTCAATAACCTGAGCGTTCCGTTTGGCGCCGCTAAAACAGTTAACATACAGGATCCTGTGGTCATAAGCGGAAACCTGACTGTTGGGGTTGATCAGGTCCTTGATTTTGGAACCAACACCCTGACCGGTACATTAACGGGTGTCACCATTAATGGAATCATTCGTACACAAAACACGTCTGCACTACCACTACCGGCAGGAAAATCCTGGGGTGGTACCGGTACCGTAGTTTATAACGCTGTGTCGGCTATGCAAAGAATCGTGAGCGGAACCTATCATAGACTAACCGTGATAACGCCGGGCGGCGGAATCGCAACAGGCGACCTGACGGTAAATGGTCAGCTGCAATTACCTCTAGCGAATCCATCTGCAACAGTAGGAGCACTTGATATGGGAGCGCATACATTGTTGATGGGTGCCAATGCGGCAAACCGTGGAGTAGGGGATGTCAGCGGCATCGTGAGGCGTGACGTAATTTTACCAGATGTAGTATATACGTTCGGGCACAGGCATACGTCTATTACCTTTCCCAATGCAGGGACTTTACCATCCACAATGAGCCTTAAAATTTCTCCTGGCGTTGCACCGGCGTGGAAGCCAACAGCTATCACACGCATGTACGATCTGATTCAAACGGGCGCAGTTGGAACGAAAGCGGTTATCAAATCACATTATCTGGATTCGGAACTAAATAACAACAGCGAAAACAAGCTGGTTGACTGGTCTTATATTGTAGGGCCGCCAAGCCAGCTTCTGGAACAGGGCCGATCGAATTTTGATGATGAAAATAACTTTATTGAGCTTACCAACGTGAACATCGGACTGTATTTCCAGAACACGTTCGGCAAAGTATTGCTGACAATGGCCGATTCAGAGGCAGAAGTCCTTACCTGGAACGGAATCGATAGTGATTCGTGGACGACAAGTGCTAACTGGACTCCTGTAGGAACCCCATCTCACACCACGGCTGTAATAATTCCAAATACGTCGAATCTTTTACACGTCCCCATATTTAATCCTCTGGTCCCGATGAAGTCACTTGATATTCAGGAAGGTGCCGTTGTTCATGCTCCTGCCGGATCGATTGCTACAGTACTTGGTGACCACGGAGCCTGGATCAACAACGGTCAGTTTATCGCAGATGCGGGTTCGGAAGTGATTTTTACCGGCCAGGACGCGACCATAGCGGGAACCACAAATTTCTACAACCTTTCTATCGCTGAAAATGCGACACTGCGGCCAACGACCGGAACCGTAATCCGCGTTGGTAACTCCTTGACGGTGACCGGCTCGCTGTTAGCGGAGGTGTTTCCGAATACGATTGAATTTACCGGTGTCAACCAAATCATTCCCTTGACGAACGGACCGTTAAACGCATATCATCATCTTACGATAAGTGGCAGTGGAACGACCTTTCCTGCATCTTTGAATATATTCGGCAACCTGGTCCTGAACCAGCCGGTTGATTTTACCGGAAAAACTATTTCAATGAACGGGTCGGATGACCAGGTGATTGGAGGAAGCTCGTCGCCCACATTCAATAACCTAACTATCAACAATACCACGGGCAATCTTTTATTGGATTCAGATGCAACAGTAAACGGAACGCTGACGTTGGCTGGCGGGAATATTCTTTTAGGAAGCAAGAACCTTTTGCTGGGCGCCAGCGCGGTATCGGGCACATTCGGCGTAAACCGGATGATTGTTGTGGACGGCGAGGGTGAACTTCGCAGAAAATTCACCGGTCCGGGTACATACGTTTTCCCTATCGGAGAAAATACCGGAAATAATTCCTACTCACCAATGACGGTACACGTTACAGGTGGTACATTCTCGAATTCGTACGTCGGTGTGCGTGTTATCGATGCGGTGCATCCTGCCAACAGCAGTGTAAACAATAACCTGAGCCGCTACTGGCAGTTAACGCAGTCGGGAATATCAAATGCAGTCGCTAACCTATCGGCAAGCTATAATTTTAATGATCTGACTGGTGAGCAGGCTTCGGTTGCCGGCGCAGTACTAAACGGACCGTTTAATCAGCAGTCGAATCCGTGGGCAAGGCATCAGCCACTGGCAGATTTAACTTTAACGATCAACGGGGCCCTTTTACCGGCCGGACAAATCACTGCTGTCACCGGAATTAAAGGTGC
Source organism: uncultured Flavobacterium sp. (assembly GCA_964563275.1). Classification (GTDB taxonomy): domain Bacteria; phylum Bacteroidota; class Bacteroidia; order Flavobacteriales; family Flavobacteriaceae; genus Flavobacterium. Next base: position 9,453 of record CAZLWZ010000016.1, on the reverse strand, counting down.
TGCTTTTTCGGCAACCGTATCGGGCGACGGAACTTTTTGTGAAAATGAAGTTGAAATCCTTACTGCCGTGCCGATGGGCGGTGATGCCCCGTTCACGTACGAGTGGAGTAGCGGCCTGGGCAATGCAGCGACGGCGATTCTTCCCGCGACCATAGGAACGGCTGAATATACCGTTACAATAAAAGATGCCAATGGACTATCAACACAGGCGACAGCGACTGTCGTTACTGTGGCAGAGGCAGTGGCTGGTTCATTGTCGGGTGACCAGGAGGTTTGTTTCGGTTATGCGCCGGATGAAATAACAGTCAGCGGAAACTCGGCGCCGGTTCAATATTGGCAAAGATCGGAGTCACCTGCATTTACCAACGCGGTAAATATAAATGTGGCATCGGATATATTATCAGGCACAGATGCCGGCGAGGTGACAATGAACACGTACTTCAGGGCGGTCGTCGGTAACGGAGCCTGTACCGTGCGCTATACTGAACCGGTGATGATCAGCGTGAAGACGACGATATGGGACGGCTCGACCTGGAATAATGGAACGCCAACTTCAACAACGGCGGCAATTATTGCCGGACCGTACAACATTTCAGCTGACATAAACGCCTGTTCGCTAACAGTTATCAACGATGCTGTCGTGGCTATTCCCGAAGGTTATAACCTTAATCTGAATGGCTCCCTGATCGTTAGCAGCGGTACGTTCACGATTGAAAACAATTCGAATCTGGTACAGTTTTCCAATGCACCAAACTATGGCACTGTCCAGATCAAGCGCAACAGTTCGCCTCTGTTCAGGCTCGACTACACCATGTGGGGCTCGCCAGTAGTGGGAAGCCAGTCCTTGTTGGATTTTTCACCTTTAACAGTAGCAAACCGTTTCTATACAATGAACAACGGATCGGGAGTGTTTAGTGTGGTAGACGCGCAAAGCAAGTTTACCCCTGGTAAGGGTTATTTGATCAGAATGCCCAACAATCATGTACAATCTACTGCCTCGGCGGCAGCACAACCGTGGGCCGGTATTTTCGAAGGCACGCCTGTAAACGGGCCGGTGTCGCTACCATTGTTCACAACCGGAGACCGGTACAATATGGTTGCCAATCCATATCCTTCAGTTATTGATGCCGATGAATTGCTTCAGCAGAACCACACAAATATTTCGGGAACGATCTACTTTTGGAGAAGGAAAAACAATGTACCTACCGGGACCGAGGAGACAAACGCCTATTATGCAACGTACACAAGCGCAGGAGGAACGGCAGTATCCGCTTCGGCATCACTGAGCAGTGAAGTGCCGAACGGTTCGATCCAGGTGGGGCAGGGATTCATTGTCCAATCGCTCGAAAATCCGGCTACAGGCGCAATCCGCTTCAATAATTCGATGCGTACCAATCAAAGCAGTACACAGTTCTTCAAAAACACATCAATGACCAGCCGCAGCCGTATCTGGCTCAATATAAACGGGCCACAGCAAATGTTTGGTCAGACGCTCCTGGCATACACCGATGATGCCGGGGTTGAAGTAGACCGTGCCGACGGAAAATACATGAACGATGGTACCTTTGCGTTTACCTCATTAATTGGCACCGTACCCTACATCATTCAGGCGCGTCCGCTGGAAATACTTTCTGCCGACGTTGTCCCGATGCATTTCAGGACACCGGTTTCAGGAACTTATACGATCGCCATCGATACTGCCGATGGTGTTTTTGCAGGCGGGCAGACTGTTCTGTTAAGGGACAATGTTACCGGCAGCGTCCACAACCTTACTGGTGGCAGCTACACATTTACTGCCACTGCAGGAACCGTTGACACGCGGTTTGAGATTTTGTTCGAGCAGCCATTGGGAACTGATGAACATGTTGCTTATAACGACGTGCTTGTGTACAAACGCAATAACGCTGTGGTAATCGCGTCGGGAACGATGATAATAGATGAAGTGATGGTGTATGACATCGGCGGCAGGCTGCTGATCCGCAAACGCGGCGTCAACGCTTTGGAAACCACGTTTAATGCGACTGAGGTAAACCAAATGCTGATCATCAAAATCAGGCTCGGCGACAACGTGATAACACGGAAATTTTTAAATTAATATTTAGTTATTTAATCAAAGCTGCTTTAGGGCAGCTTTTTTTATACCTGTATGTTAACCGGATGATATCACGCGCTAATGCTGTTGTCATTTCGTTAAACCGGATGTCCTTCCGCGGTGTAATAAGTATCTTTGAAGCTGTGAGCTAAAAAACTAGAAAATCTCAATATGACTATAGATACCGGAAAAATAAAATATTCAATATTGGAACTCGCTTTTATATCCGAAGGCGGTTCCGTCGCACAAACATTTCGCAACAGCGTTGATCTTGCAAGAGCAGCCGAGGAACTCGGTTACCATCGATTCTGGCTTGCCGAGCACCACAATTCAATCAGCATCGCCAGTTCGGCGACATCGGTGCTGATCGGGCATGTAGCACAAAATACGAAATCAATACGCGTCGGATCGGGAGGGATTATGCTTCCGAATCATGCGCCGTTGATTGTCGCCGAACAGTTCGGTACGCTTGGTCAGCTACACCCCAACCGAATCGACCTCGGTTTGGGCAGGGCACCGGGAACCGACCAGCTTACCGCAAAAGCGATCCGTGGCAACAATATGCAGGCTGTCAACACATTTCCTGAGGATATTGCACAGATTCAGCAATATTTTTCGGAAGACAACAAAGATGCTGCGGTTCGTGCGCCGATGGCCGAAGGTGTGCAGGTCCCCGTTTATGTCCTGGGTTCGAGCACTGACAGCGCTTATCTCGCAGCAGAGAAAGGACTGCCTTATGCGTTCGCGAGCCACTTTGCCACGACATATCTCGATGACGCGCTCGATATCTACTACGATAAGTTCCAGCCTTCGAAGTACCTTCAGAATCCGTATACCATCGCATGCGTCAACATCATCGCTGCCGAAACCAATGCCGAGGCAGAGCGATACATGACATCGTTGATAAGGATGTTCCTGGGCGTGCTGACGGGCAAGCGGGAGTACCTGCAGCCACCGACAGAGATGACACCTGACCTTCGGGCGCTGCTTTACAACCAATCGATCTATGACATGCTGAAATATTCATTTGTTGGCGATAAGCAAACCGTTAAAGCCAGGACGCTTGATTTTCTGAAGAAAACAGGGGTTAACGAGATTATGGCGGTGACCAATATTTATGGACATAAGGAGCGCCTAAACTCGTATAGGATATTTGCCGAGATTATGGTCGAGATCGGGTAGGATAGCCGATAAAACAATAATTGAAATGGAAAGCGACAAATATATCTTCTGCCTGGAAGCGGTTCCGGATATTGATGCCACGCTTCAAACCGAAGTGCTGAGCAGTCTGGAGAACCTTGCTTTTGAGCACGGAATTGACAGCATCTACAAGACCTGCGACACTATTGAAGGGCTGCAGGACAGCCTGAGTGCATTGTTGTATGACGACCATAGTTTCGCTAATTATGAAATCATTTACTTAATCATGCAGGGTGAAGGGAACAACATCTGCATCAACGACTATTTTTACAGCTTGGAAGAAATCGCTGAAATATTTGAAGGAAAGATGTCGGGCAAGATCCTTCATTTTGCCAACGCCAAACCGCTGGAGCTGACGAATGACGAGGCGCAGTACTTTCTGGACATCACAGGTGCGCGCGCCATATCCGGTTACGGGCAGCAACTCGATGGCATGACGAGCAGCAAGCTCGACAAAGAATTTTTCAACTTATGTCAGGATCACGACGACCTGGTTGATGTGGTCGAGACACTTCACCGGCGGTTTTATGACCTGTGCAGGTTTCTGGACTTCAGGTTGTACTATTGATCTGGGCGGTGAAGGCACTTAATGAAAAAGCGGAACAGGCAACTGTTCCGCTTTTTTACTATGGATGAAAACCTAACGACTTTTTCTCTTTTTCATCATCTTTTCTTCAGCTTTTTTTAAAATCTTCTGCTGACGAATTTCCTTTAAATCTTTCTGTGGCGTTTTCATACCTGTTTTTCCTGACATTTCTCAAAAATTTCAAATTACGTCCCGGTTCAGGGGTAATTGCCGGAACCAAATCGATAGTTCGTGTAGAAGCACACCCCGATGCTTCTTAAATGCTCGAAGTCTATTGTCATTTTTGGAATCCTCATAAAACGCAACATTAGTAATTGTATTTTGTCCGCAGATACGTAAATATGCTCTTTTTAAAATTTTTGTATCTGGCGAAATGATTTTCGATTTCGTTCTTAAAATTTGCGTGATCATTCAAAAAATATGTCTCACACTGCAGATCATCGCATTCATTGATTCCTTCGAGGTTATTGCTGAATTCCCAAAATTGCTTCTGGAACCTTTCATTGGATTTGCGTACCTCGGCGATCCCGTTGAACAGATTTTCATAATCGGCCGAATTCCACGTCGATAATTCCTTCAAATGCGCACTGATCAGATTTCGGAAAAAGATCATCTCTACATTTATGATCTCAATTTCCTGCCTCCATCTATTGATGTCATTGGTCATGAATTTCTTATGGATTTCCTCCGGTTGCTGATGCGGCAATATTATATCCCTCATGATTTTGCAGTTTTTTCTTCGGCAACCAATTGATCGACGGTGAGAATTTTGATCGCCTGGATTCCGGTGGGAAACTGCCACATCACCTCATCACCAACTGCATAGCCAAACAATGCCAAACTCATCGGAGCCAGAACCGATATTTTGTTCAATGACACATCGCTGTTAGCCGGTGAAACTATTTGAAGGGTTCGCCTGTTGCCGTTCGGAAAACTAATTTCCACGGTCGAATTGAAACGCACGACATCCTCCGGCATTTTGTCGATTGACATTCTTTTTGCCGATTTCAGTTCGTCGAGTAATTTATTTACCGATGCCTGATACGTCTCATCCCGCCGGTGATGCGCCATTCCGATATGCTGGATCAGTTTGTCATATTCTTTATGTTCGATTATTAATCCGCCGTATTTCATTTCATTATTCTTTTCAATGTTAATTATGGGAAAATCCCGCGCTGCATATAAGCAGTTTCAATTCTTGACAAAGCAAGGATGTAGGCAGCCGTTCGGTAATCTTTATTGGCTTCCTGGGCAATCGAGTAAACTTTTAAAAAGTTCTCGGTAAATTTCTTCTCAATTCGCTGCATTACTTCGTCGAGATGCCATACCTCACCGTTGCGGTTTTGCAGCCATTCGAAATAACTTCCGATCACGCCACCGGAATTGCATAAAATATCCGGAATGATCGTCACATTATTGCTAAGCAAGATCTTTTCGCCTTCGATGTCGGTCGGTCCATTGGCACCTTCGGCAATTATTTTTGCCTTGATTTTAAAAGCATTACTGCTGGTTATCTGGTTTCCAAGTGCCGCAGGAATCAAAATGTCGCAGTCGATGCCGAAGAACAGCGAAGGATCGATTTCGGCGGCACCTTCAAACCCTTGGATGGAACCTTTACGAGGCTTGCAATGCTCGTATAACTTCTCAACGTCAATTCCCTGTTCGCTGTAAAGCGTCGCGTGGGCATCCTGTGCCGAAATTAATATGGCACCGTCGTTGACAAGAAAGTGGGAAGCCCAGAAACCTACATTTCCAAATCCCTGAACGATGAATTTTTTTCCGGCCAGTGTCTCGCCGATCTTGTCGTAGCTCAACCGCAGTGAAAGGTAAACGCCGAACCCGGTCGCACGGTCACGTCCTTCCAAGCCGCCGAAGCCAACTGGTTTTCCTGTGACCACATGCCTGTTCATTGAACGAACAGCCGGACTTTTTGTCGACATATATGTATCGGCCATCCACGCCATAGTTTGTTCGTTTGTATTGACATCAGGAGCTGGAATGTCGTGTTCCGGGCTGATATTATCTCCAAGTGCGTAAGTAAACCGACGCGTAATGCGCTCGAGTTCGCCCAATGAGTAGTTTCGCGGATCGATCTTGATGCCACCTTTCGCGCCACCATACGGCAATCCCGCCAGTGCGGTTTTCCAGGTCATCCACATAGCCAATGCACGGGCATCCTCGACATCAACGGTAGGATGATAACGCAAGCCCCCTTTGTAGGGGCCAAGTACGTTGTTATGCTGCACTCGGTAGCCTGTAAATATCTCCACGTTCCCATTGTCAAGTTTGACCGGGAAATGCACCATAATCTCGTTATTGGTGATCGATAAAATTTTTCTGACCGAAGGATGCAGGTTCATGGCATCGGCGGTTTCATTGAATTGGCGCATGACAACATCATGCATACTCAGTTTCTGAGCTTGTTGTAGTGTCTCCATTAGTGGTAGTGTTGACAATTAAGTTTATGATTATGCTGCCATACGCAGTCTCCAAGATTATCACAATTAATGCATAGACCATTCGTGATAAGTATGGCTGGTTCGGAAGTCGGTCCTGAGATCCTGTCGGGATCGGATTTTGAGGGTGCTACCGGGGTTTCAACACCCGTTCGATAAACAACCTGCTCTTCATGTTGCTGTAACAAATCCATTTTTTGTTTTATTAGTATTTGCGCCCCTTAAGACAAAGTGCATGCCAATGATCCATAACTACCCATACATCCTTATTAATCAGCTAGTTATCTCTAAACAGATAAATAATGAATATAAATGAATAGGGGCACTTTTCCCCGGCCGGGAGATTATTCCCCGAAAAGGACACGGCGCCGAATTTTCGTGAAAACCAGGCGGTAAGCCAGGAGTAGTCGGAATCAGTCAAGCAGTTTTTGCCGCAGGGTTTTGCGGTCTATCTGCAGAATTTCGGCTGCTTTGGTCTTATTGTTTCCTACTGCCGACAATACTTTAAGTATATGTTGTTTTTCAGCTTCTCGGAGTGATTGCGGATTTTCTGCAGAAGCAGGAAGGTTGTACTTCAGATATTCGGGCAAATCAGTCACCTTAATCGTATCGGATGCCATGATGATCATCCGCTGGATGACATTCTCCAGTTCCCTGACATTCCCGGGCCAGTGGTGGCGCTGCAGCACCCGTAGCGCATCGGGCGAAATAGTCATATCGGGTTTATTATATTCAACGCTGTATTTTTTTAAAAGTACCTCAGTCAGCGGCACAATATCTTCTTTGCGGTCACGCAACGGTGGCGTCTCTATATTTACGACATTCAGGCGGTAGTACAAATCTTCCCGGAAAATACCCTTGCTTATCATTTCCTGCAGATCGCCGTTGGTGGCCGCAATAATCCGCACCTGTATTTTTTTAGGCGAATGCGAACCAATCATCATCACCTCCTTTTCCTGTAGGACGCGAAGTAGTCGGGTTTGGACGTTCAATGGCGCGTTGCCTATCTCGTCCAGGAATATCGTGCCACCATCAGCCGCCTGGAACAACCCCTCTCGCGTTTCAGCGGCACCGGTAAACGAGCCTTTGACGTACCCAAACAACTCCGATTCGAGAAGGTTGTCGGGTATGGCACCGCAGTTGACGGCAATGAACGGTTTTATTGCAAATGCGCCGTTGTAATGTATGGCGCGCGCGACAAGTTCTTTGCCCGTGCCACTTTCGCCGGTGATAAGAATCGTTGCACGATTATCTTTTACGCGCTCTATGACATCGATTATGTTCTGAAACGCGGTCGAACTGCCTACCATTCCGCCATATTGCTGCGGCGGGCTAGCTGCTTTCTGGCTCCGATGAGCAGAAGATACCGGGTTTTTGTTTCCGATGGCATTATCAACAGAACTGCGCAATTCGTCGGAAGTGAAAGGTTTTACAAGGTATTCCACTGCACCCGACTTTACAGATGCCACGGCGCTGTCTATTGACGGATACCCTGTGATAACAAGTTTTGGGACATCGGGGAAATGGTCGTTGGCATATTTGATGAGTTCGATACCATTAATCCCTGGCATTTGTAGATCAGTAATCAGCAAATCGATGGTACTGGTTTTGAGTATTTCCAGTGCCTCATTGACAGACGACGCGCGATAGGTATGGAAGTTCAATGATTTCAGGTTCCGATGCAGCAACTCGAGCATATCGTAATCGTCATCGACAATCAGTACATTTTCTTTCTTTAGGCTCATTACTGGTGTTTTAAAGGAAGCTCAATTTTAAAAACGGTACCGGTTGGCATATTATCAAAGGTACTTATTTTGCCGTGATGGCTGGCAATAATGCCGTGCACTACGCTTAATCCCAAACCGTTTCCCTCGCCAAACGGCTTGGTGGTAAAAAATGGTTCAAAGATTTTGCTTATATTTTCGGGTGCTATCCCGGGTCCCTGATCTTTAATTTCAATATAAAGGCATTGCGAGTCGTTGTATACATTGGTGTCGATGCTGCTGCCGGGTTTCGAGACATATATCGCATTGACTAAAATATTGAACAACACCTGGGTAAACTGGATCGGATCGATTTGCGCGTCGACATTTGAATCGGCAAATTCAAGGGTCGAGGTTATCGATGCCTTACGGAAATTCGGCTCCAAAAGCGTCAATGCCTGCTCGATTACCGGCTTCACTTTTATCTTTTGCATATGCTGCGGCATTTCGCACGAAAAGAACATAAGCTTTTTGACGATTTCACGCGAATAAATTGCCGCTTTGATCACTTTTCCAATATCCTGAAGAGTTTGCGTGTCCTTACTTCTGGTTTCGATCAGTTCGGCGAACCCCAGGATATTGCCCAGCGGCGTATTGAGTTCATGTGCAATTCCCGCGGTGATCTCACCCAGTATCGCCAAACGGTCATTTCGCTCGGCACGACGCTTAAGGATGATAATTTCCTCGTCGCGAAGATGTTTTTCGTAGAAGCCGGCGATTTCGGAAACAACTTTTTGTAGTAACCTTAGCTCATCCTCCAAAAATGCACTTTCGGAATGAACGGCCGAATCGTAATGTACACTCATCTGGCCGCGGACCTGATTAAAAATGATGATATCGCATCGTTGTGAAATGCTTCCCACCGGGCATTCATCAGTCATTATCTCGATGTCGTCAACCGATAAATGGACAACTGCATCCTCAGGGTAGCGCCATGCCTCACGCACAACATCGCAAATCTCAGCGAGCCTTTCCTGCACCGGGTCGCCTTTGGTAAGAACCGTCGCTATGTTGTACAGACATGTAAGCTCCTTTATGCGTTCGTTAAGTTTATCCTCTAGAGTTATAAGTGGCATTTTTAAAATCTTTGATTAGCAAAGGTACTAATGAATTAATCATTGTAGCTGAATTTTCGCCCAATCATGGAAGTTTAAAATTCAACGTTACCCCGAAGGTTGCAGGGGCGCCCAAACGGACAGCACCAAAATCATAACCATAGCTGATATATTGCTTATCGGTTAAATTTCGGCCCCATAAAGTGATCTTCCAATCGCAGTACTCAAACCCGACGTGCCCATTCAACACGTGATATGGCGTCTGGCCGAGTGTATTGGCAAGATCGAAATATTGTTGGCC
>CAZLWZ010000015.1:0-13674 GCA_964563275.1 uncultured Flavobacterium sp. | reverse complement strand
AGCATAACCTTGAGCAACATCTTTGGATGATAACCCGGTTTACCTTCCTCGCTATACGCCTTTAATAGCGGCTGTATATTAATTGACTCAACAACCTTATCCACGATGCGGACCGGATGTTTCGCAGGAATCAAATCATCAAATGAATAAGGCAGAAGTACTGTCTGATTCTGGTTATATGGCTGGAACTTCATATTTAATCATCTGTAAATCAGATATAAATATAAGAAAAACCTTATAAACACACAACAGAAAGCCATAAAAAAACCGCCTCAGTATTGAGACGGCTTCTTTTTATTTAATTTCTATTGGTTTTTTTGAGTTTATCCGGACAATTGCATACGGATTTGTAATTGCCATTGTTGTTAGCGCTCCGGCTTCAGGCTCTCTTTCAACGACGGTCACGATAATAGTGGTGGGTGTTTCCTCAACTTCCGATACCGTAATCGAGTATCCTCCGGTTGGCTTCTCACCCATGTTCAAGACCAGAAAGTTTGCATTTTGAAGGTCGTTTTCAGAGATCATCCCGCGAAGGTTTTCGTCGCTCTGCAGCATCGCAATTTCGTCGGCATTAGTAAGTATTTCATAAAAACGGATATTGGCACCGCCTGTACTCTGTTGTGTCAATATATCATATAATCCGCGTGGTTCAACAGCCGGAGCCATTTTTGGAGCAGAGCATCCCGCAATTACCGCGATAAGTATAATCGAAAGTTTTCTCATGATCTTGAAACTGCTTTTTCGTATATAGCTTCGTATAGTGGCAAAATGTTTTTAATATCAAATTGCTGGGCAACCTCCAATGCATTTCGCCGAAACTCTTCCAGGACTTTTTCGTCCTGTAAAATTTTTATCGCGTTTTCGGCCATTTCATCTACATTGCCGACATCGCTTAAGTAGCCCGATTTGCCGCTGTAGTTAACCTCGGGCAAACCGCCTGAGTTGCTCGATACAACCGGCACGCCCCATGCCATCGCCTCAAGAGCGGCAAGACCGAAACTTTCGGTTTCCGACGGAAGCAGAAAAAGATCGGAATAGCTCAGGATGCTGTTAACTTCATTGCTGTTCCCAAAGAAAATTACCTTATTTGAAATTCCGAGTTGACTGCAAAGTTGTTCTGCCTGCTCCTTTTCAGGGCCATCGCCCACCATCATTAGCTTCGCAGGAATTTTTTGCTGGATTTTGTCAAATATCCTGATGATGTCCGGAATTCGCTTAACTTTTCTAAAATTGCTTATATGGGTAATTATTCGTTCATCCTGATTAGCCATAACGGATCGGCGACAGACAATATTACCGTCATTGGTATTTTTCTGCAGTTCGATAAAATTCGGAATAACGTGAATATCTGTACTGACATTCAGTAGCCGATATGTCTCTTCCTTCAGGTTTTGTGAAACCGAAGTCACAACATCTGATTTATTGATGCTGAAACTAACGGCCGGTTTATAAAATGGATGATTTCCGACCAGCGTTATGTCTGTCCCGTGCAGTGTCGTCACCATTGGAAGGTCGATTCCTTCGTCCTTAAGCATTTGTTTTGCCATATAACCCGCGTAAGCATGCGGAATGGCGTAATGGACATGTAAAAGTTCTATGTTGTACAGCTTGACCATATCGACCAATTTGCTTGACAATGCAAGTTCATAAGGTTGATAATGAAACAGCGGATATTCCGGTACATTTACTTCGTGATAATGAACATTCTTGTCCAAAAGCGCGAGTCGCACAGGTTGGCTGTAGGTTATGAAATGGATTTCATGTCCGCGCCTTGCAAGCTCGAGGCCAAGTTCTGTTGCCACTACACCGCTTCCGCCAAATGTCGGATAACAGACAATTGCTATTTTCATCTTAAATATTTCAAAGTTAATTTTCGGCGTTATTCTTACCGATCATTCTATTATCGCGTCCTGAATGACTTGTTGAATGTCTTCACGGATGTTTTGCTGCGACAGTTTATTCGTCGTGGCATCGGGAAAGGTGCGGTTTGAGAGAAAGATGTATACAATTTCCGTCTCCGGGTCGGCCCAGGCCATTGTTCCTGTAAATCCCGTATGCCCAAAACTATCGCGTGACACGCAGTTACAGGTAGGGCCGGAATTACCGGGAAGCTGAGGCTTATCAAAACCGATTCCGCGCCGGTTTCCGTCTTTACAGAAGTAACATCTGTTAAATTCCTCAAAGGTTTTATCAGAAAAGTACCTCGTGCCACCATATTCGCCTTTCTGAAGATACATCTGCATCATCTTTGCCAGATCCATCGCGTTTGAAAACAGTCCGGCGTGTCCGCCAACACCGCCTTCCATAGCCGCTTCCATATCGTGCACGTACCCCTGGATAGTTGCGTGGCGGAAATAGGTATCTATTTCTGATGGCGGTATCCGGCTCATATCAAATTTAGTAAGCGGATTAAACAGCGTGTTGTTCATCCCCAACGGCTTAAAAAAATTCTCCTGACTCAACTGGTCAAGTGGTCTTCCGGTCACTTTCTCAAGGTATTCCTTCAAAATAATAAAGGTAAAGTCGCTGTATTTATATTCCTTTTTCGACAATGAACTCGCCGCAATCTGATCCAGTATCTCGTCGCGGTAGTTGTCCCGTATATACAAGTTTTCACTCACCTGATAAGTATATCCGTCACGCAAAGTTTTACTGTAGATGGTATTCAAAGGCCTGTTAGTCGCATCTAAAGTAGCTTTGTAAAATGGAATCCACGCCTGCAACCCCGCCTGATGCGTCATCAGCTCCCTGAACTCGATATTCTTTTTATCGGTGTTTTTGAACAAATCAAGCATCGATCCCAGTTTCGTATCCATCCTGATCAGTTGCCTGTCGTAAAGTTGCATCACATTAGGAAGCGTTGCAGTGATTTTCGTTAACGAAGCGACATCGTAAATATCTGAATTCGAAACCAGCGTCTGCTGGTCATACGTATGGAACCCAAACGATTTTTGATAAATTACTTTACCATGCCGGGCGACAAGCACCTGCAACCCCGGCGTCATCTGCTCATTTATTGCTTTGGCAGCAATTACGTCGATATTAGTAAGTTTACGAGAATCCATTCCAACATTTTCAGGAGCGGCAAATCCGAGTCTGCTCAGGCGATGCGTTTTTAGTCCGTCGCCAACTTTAAAATACGGAACTATTGATACAGGTAATTTTCCTTTTGCTTCGGTAGCGCCAAAAATAAGACCGGCGCTTACCACCTGCGACACATCTGTATTCTGATATGAAACAATGAGCCCTTCAATATTCGGGATCGATGAAAGCGGCAGCATCGCGTATGGCTTGGCAAAGATGTCAACAATAACTTTTTTATGCTTCGCGATGGAATCAAGCTTTTGGATTTCGCCAAACTTGAAATCATGATTTTTCCAGGCGCCGTCAGCTTTATGAAAACCGACAATAACAGTAGTAAACGGTTCGAGCTGATGCATTAATGTATCGATATTGTTTTCCGAAATTTCGGTGATGTCGGTGTAATTCTTCAGCGTATTAAGAAATGGCGTATTGTCATCATCACCTAACTTGACATACGCAATACGTTCCTTTTCGACGCTTCGTATTGGCAAGATATTATTGTGATTTTTTAAAACCGTGATTGCATTTTCGTACAGCGTGTACTGCAGCGCGCGATTCTCGGGAGAATTCAGGTCACGGGCGAGGTCTTTTATTTTGACGGGAACATACCGGTCAAGACCTGCACGATATTTATAGCGCAGGATTTTTTTAACCGATTTTGCGAGCCGTTCCTCGGTGATGATCGTATCCTGATACGCTACACAAATTTTCTCGAGTGCCCATGGTACATTCTCGGCAAAAAGAAGTATGTCATTTCCTGCAAGAAAAGCTTCCAGATCGATATCTCCGGCTTGCTTAAAATTGCTGGCGCCTTTCATGTTAAGCGCATCTGTGAAGATCAACCCTTCGAACCCCAATTGTTTCTGCAACACGTTGGTAACTACGTTATACGAAATCGACGAGGGATAATTTTCGCGCGGATCGAGTGCGGGAACGTTCAAATGTGCTACCATTACCGATGCCAGTCCGGCATCAAACAATTTTTTATATGGGTAAAATTCAATAGCGTTCAGTCGTTCCGCCGAAAAAGCAACTGTTGGTAAGGTATGATGCGAGTCGGTTTCGGTATCGCCGTGACCTGGAAAATGCTTTCCGGTGGCAAACACGCCCTGTCGCTGAACCCCTTTCATTAATGCCAGAGCTCGTTCGGTCACCAAATGCTTATCCTCTCCGAAAGAGCGGTTGCCGATAATTGGATTTCTCGGGTTTGTATTGATGTCCAATACCGGCGAAAAATTAAAATGGATGCCCATGCGACGGCTTTGCTTGCCATATTCCTTTCCCACACGCTCGATTAGTGACATATCCTGTATTGCTCCCAATGTCATATTCCACGGAAATCGCGGTACCGAGTCGAGGCGCATTGCCAGGCCCCATTCGGCATCGATTCCAATAAAAAGAGGCACTTTGGATTTAGCCTGGAATCTATTGGTTAAATGTGCCTGCCTGCCGGGGCCGCCCTGAAAGAAAATAAGGCCACCAACATGGTAATTTTTAATCAGGCGCTCGATCGAATTTACATGGGCAGTATCTTTATTTGAGTATGCTGCGACCATAAAAAGCTGACCCACACGCTCATCAAAGGTCATTTTGTTATATATACTATCGACCCACACCGTCTCCGGCGTCCGCGGCAATAAGTCCGGATCGGAGTAATATTGGGCCGAAACCAGCTGTGATATAAAAAGTAAAACCGGGAGTACGTGTCGCATTAGCAAGAAGAAGTTAAAAGAAGCGACTGTGCCAGCTCTCGTTCGCGGGAACTTCCCAATATTCGCTCCATTCCCCTACGGTGTTGACCAGGTTATTAAAAACGATTGTATTTCCGGAAACTGCTTTTTCTTTAGCCATTTTCTTAAATTCGGCTAACGGTTTATGCGCAATGTGATCTCCCAACTTAAAAGTGACATTCATTTTGTCAAGCAAATCAACATTATATTTCTTTTCAAGGCGCTGAATGAATTCTACCGATGAATCGATTGAGCAACCGGTGGCGGGTTGTACTTCCTGATTGACGGCGATAATTATAAATCGTGAATAGCAGATTTGAAATGAGGCCTCGAGGGAGGTACCATGTGCATTCCAACCTTCAAGGAACGCCTTAAGATCGTCTTCAATTTCCAGTATTTCTTCGTCTGAAAATTTTCTGTTCGACTGATATATCCAGATCTTTGACTCGTCCGGTAAATTTTCAAATGGGATAAACATGTGATATTTTATATTATGGACTACAGGTCCTGAGCATTTGCAATTAATTCTGCGACGTCCATGATTTTAACGTCGGCTTCTCTTTCTTTATTTTTAACGCCATCGGTGAGCATTGTATTGCAAAACGGACAGCCGGCAGCGATTATTTGTGGTTCAAGCGACAACGCCTCTTCGGTTCGCTCCACATTGATTTCCTTACAGCCAGGCTCGGCGTCCTTAAACATTTGAGCACCTCCCGCACCACAACACAAGCCATTTTGCCGCGAACGCTTCATTTCAACCAGTTCGGCATCCAGCTTTCGGATCATATCTCTTGGTGCTTCATAGATATTGTTAGCTCTGCCAAGATAACAAGGGTCGTGAAAGGTGATGCGTTTGCCTTTAAATTGACCACCTTCAATTGTGAGTCGGCCGCCATCTAAAAGCGACTTCAAAAACTGGGTATGATGAATAACTTCGTAATGGCCGCCTAACTCAGGATATTCATTTTTAATCGTATTAAAGCAGTGTGGACATGCGGTCACAATCTTTTTTGCTTCGTATCCGTTCAGCACTTCAATATTCATCATTGCCTGCATCTGGAACAAAAACTCATTTCCGGCTCTCTTCGCGGGGTCGCCGGTGCAGCTTTCTTCGGTTCCCAAAACCGCAAATGACACATTAGCTTTGTTTAGGATACGTACGAAAGCTTTGGTAATTCTTTTTGCCCTGTCATCGAAACTTCCGGCACAGCCAACCCAGAACAGCACTTCGGGCTGCTTTCCTTCGGCTAACATTTCAGCCATTGTTGGCACTGTTAAATTTTCCGACATTTGATATATTTAAAGATATTTCTTATTTGTGATTTTCGTCATCAAAGACTTCTATTGTCACTTCTTTCTCGATTAAATCGGTGAATTGACCGCGATACCTTGTGGCTCTGACCAAATGGTTGTCGATCCAATGATAATTTCCGCCTCGCGGCTTGCCCATCAACATTCCGTGATACTTAAAACCGTGCTTTAAAAGCCATTCTTCCGTTACCTCCCTATGTGCCTCGGTGCGCGAAGTGAAAAAGTAGATCATGTGGCCTTCATCATACCATCTGTTTATAGTCGCCAACGCATCGGGGAAAACTTCCGCCGTGCCCATTCTTTCGGGCTCCTCATTAGGAATATCATCGCATATTGTACCGTCGATATCAATTAAATAGTTTTTGATTCCCGGCGGCAGGTCTGGGTTGATGTTTTTTCCATTGTCACTCGCATGTCGAGGATTGTTCGCTACACCATCCATACTTGTTTTTAATTAAATTATTTATAACCTATTAAAAACACCCTCACTCTCACATTTTAGAGAGTCTTTATTAGTTCTCGTCCTTCCAATTCAATCGATCCTGTTGATTATAAGGCCACGGTGCAGCGTTATTTTCGACGTTTGCCATCATGGCGTTCAGTGGTTGTGGCGCAGCACTTTGCTCCATCACCAAAAATTGACGCATATCCATGATAATAGACAGCGGACTTATACTCACCGGACACTCTTCAACGCAGGCGTTGCAGGTGGTACAAGCCCAGATTTCTTCCGGCGTGATGTAATCGTGCAGCAGCGTTTTATTGTCCGGGACAAATTTACCTCCGTTAGCATCGATATTTCTACCCACTTCCTCCAGACGATCGCGGGTATCCATCATAATTTTGCGCGGCGAAAGTTTCTTGCCGGTAATGCTTGCTGGGCATGAAGACGTACAGCGTCCACATTCGGTACATGTATAGGCATTTAGCAATTGTACCCAATTAAGGTCCTGCACATCGTTGGCGCCAAATTTACCCGGAGCCTCGGCATCGGGTGCAGGTGCAGCAAACGGGTCGGCATTTGGATCCATCATCAGTTTCACTTCACGAGTAACAGATTCTAGATTATCGAATTTGCCCAACGGCCCCAGATAAGCAAAGTATGTATTCGGGAAGGCAAGTAAAATGTGTAAATGCTTTGAAAAATACAGATAATTCAGAAATATTATTATTCCGATAATATGAAGCCACCACGCAGCGCGTTCTATAAGCACTACAGACGCAACAGACATTCCGTTGAACAATGGTGAGATAAACTGGCTGATTGGAAAAGAGCCCGCTTCGACATAATACGAAACGCCCATTTGCTGCAGCCATAAGTCGGCTGCGTTCATTGTCAGGAACAATGCCATCAGCACAACTTCAAAATACAAAATATAATTGGCGTCGGATTTTGGCCAACCTTTTAAATCTGAATGAGCAAAACGCCACAACCGGATAATATTCCTTCTGATGAGAAAGATTATTACTGACACAAGCACCATGAAGGCGATAATTTCGAACGCTCCTATCAGGAAGCTATAAAACCCGCCCATGAATGCGAAAACTCTGTGTGTGCCAAAAATACCGTCGATCAGGATCTCAAGCACTTCAATGTTAATGATAATGAATCCAAGATAGACGATGATATGCAGAAACCCCGACACCGGGCGCTTTACCATTTTTGATTGTCCCAAAGCCACCATTGCCATGTTGCTCCAGCGCGCAGCTTTATTATCGTATCGATCCACATCTCGGCCTAACTTGATGTTGCGGATTATTTTGCGAATATTGATCGTAAAGAAACTGACGCCTAAAATCAAAAGCAAGGCAAACAAAATATTATCTAAATAGTTCATAAGCTATTTTTTCTCGTGCGTAAGCGTATCGACGACTGGCGCCTTGTATGGTTTATTTTTCTTCCCAAAGACAGATATATTCACATATCGTGTTGGGTTCAGGCGGATGTCCTGTAGCAGTAATTCCAGTTCTTTGGAAGACTGATTGAGATTGTTGTACAGTTTATCATCTTTAAGCAGTTTTCCCATGGTGCCGTTTCCGGCCTCAACGCCTGCTATCAGTTCGTCGATATTTGTCATGGCATGTTCTACTTTGCGCACGAGACCTGCGATGTCGGCATTAGCTAAAGAATCAGACAGTTTTGAAAAGTTTAAGGTTGCATTGTCTAAGTTTGTGACCGCACTATTGATTTTGCCCTGATTAGCACCCAATATTTCATTTATGGTTTGTGACGCGCCACGGAATTCCACCATTGTCCGGTCAAGGTTTGCTACGCTGTTGCGCAGGTTCTGCCGCGTTTGCTCATCAAGTATCTGGTTCAGGTGCAGTAACAGCGAATCGGCACTGACCACCATTTTTTCTATTTTTTCTTGCAGAGGTTGCAGGCGCTGCCCGACCAGTTCCGTCAATCCAGGAACTGTTCCGCTGGAAAGCGTTTGACCTGATTCGGCCATCACGGGGTCTTCAAGGTTTGGTATAATCTGAATTTGCTTACCGCCTATCAAGCCTGGTTCATAAATATTTACAACGCTGGATTTAGAAATTGGGAAATCGGTTTTTACCTGAAGTTCTACGACGAGCTTCCCCGTATTGTTTTGCAATGCGATGCTTTGAATACGTCCTACAGCCAATCCGTTTATAGTAACGGGTGCCGATGTAGCCAATCCTTCAACATTGTCAAACTCGGCATAAAACGTTTTGTAGCTGTTCAGTAAATCGGTCCCCTTTAAAAAGCTATAACCCCAAACAAACAACAATATGGAGGCTATGACCAATATGGCGGTCTTAATTTCTTTAGTGATTTTCAATGGTCAGGTGTTTTAGACAAATTTAAAGTAAATAAACTTAATTTGTCTATTATTTTAACGCTTCCTGAACAGTAATTTTTTTACCGTCCCTGAACGCTACAAGGTATGCAGTCTCAAATCCTTTGGCTCTGGCTTCGGCAACTTTCTCCCGTGCAACTTCATAATTGTCAGTCTCACCATACATATACTTGTACAGGGTGCCGCCGTCCTGAATTACCGATATATCATTAAGTCCTTTAAAGTTTGACGGAATCAGGTCGAGCTTCGTTCCGCTGGCAGCGATCTGCACTTTAAATACTACTCCTTTTGAAATTGAGGTGGTAGTGTTTGCTGCGGTCGTTACTGGCTTTTCAGCCGATGTAGCTGCTGCTGTTCCGGAGATTTTCTGAGAAGGACGCTGGCTGACTTCTTCGACGATGCCGGTACCGAAATATTCCTTCTTGTAACTGATAATAGCATCGGCAATAGCGCGCGAAATTTCATTCTGGCCCTGCTCTGAATCGAGATACTCGCCATCCCTATGATTTGAAATGAACCCCATCTCAATCAGCACGCGCGGCATATAGGCCTTGTGAAGTACCATAAACGGTGCCTGCTTTACGCCGCGGTTTTTTTTGCGCAACGAATTTGTAAACAGGTCCTGTACCTTGCTCGCCAACGCGATGCTGTTCTCAAGATACTCTTCCTGCATCAGCGTCAGACCAATCATCGATTCCGGAGATTTAGGATCAAATCCTTCATATTTCTGTTTATAATCCTTCTCCATCGTGATTACCGCGTTCTCCTTTTTTGCCGCTTCAAGGTTTGACGCATTTTTCGACATACCCATTACATAGGTTTCGGTTCCTTCTGCAGACCTGTTCTTGTTGGCGTTACAGTGTATTGATACAAATATGTGGGAATCGGCCCTGTTGGCAATGTTCGCGCGTTCGATCAAATCAATGAAGACGTCTGTCTTGCGCGTGTAAATAACTTCGAAATCCGGTTGGTCCTCGAGTATGGCACCTACCTTTTTGACCACTGCGAGAGCGATGTTTTTTTCGATATGTCCACTATAAACAGCACCAAAATCTTTACCGCCATGACCTGCGTCTAACGTTACTTTAAACTTCGGGGACTGGCTATGCGATAACTGATAGAAAGTGAGTAAAAATAGTGTTAGGAAGGCTTGTAGTCTGGGAGATTTTAGCATAGCATATAAAAGTTAATTATAATGTTAACAAAGATTATAAATCTATTATTTGTTTATTTTTGACGAATAATAATATGTAAGTTTGGCAGGCAATTACTAGGCCATATTTTTACAAAAATAGCATTATTACCCTTGCGTACAAACTTAATTCATATCGTTTTATTATCAATTTTCTTAACAACCGCTACCGCAAAAATCCACGCTCAGGAACTTCCTGCGAAAACTGTTTCAATGCCCGCCAAAACTGAAGACACAGTACAACTTAACGTGCAGGATACCACTAAAATTGTTGATTCGATACGAAACGACAGTATTAAACCTAAACAAGCTATGCTTGAGGGTATTGTCAGGCGCACCGCTACAGACTATGAAAGGATGGATCAGAAGCGCAAGCAGATTACATTGTACAACGAGGCGGAATTGTATTATCTGGACATTGAACTAAAGGCCGGGATAATTGTGATGGACTACGAGACCGGAGAAGTATATGCAGGCCGGATAAAAGATTCAACAGGTGCTTACACACAGCGGCCGGTTTTCAAACAGGGCACAAATGTCATCGAGCCCGATTCGATTCGGTTTAACTACAGGACACAAAAAGCGTTGGTCTGGAATTCACGCACAGAACAAGGAGAATTTAGGGTCAGGGCCGATATTACCAAGAAAGAAAATGACTCGGTTTATTTTATGAAGGGTGCACGTTTTACAACCTCGGAAGACATTGAAAACCCGGAGTACTATTTTCGTACCGACCGCGTCAAGTTTGTGCCGGGCAAGAAAGTGGTCGTGGGATTTACCAACATGGTTATTGCCGATGTTCCAACACCTATTGCGCTACCTTTTGCATTCTTTCCAATGACCGAGACAAGCCAGTCCGGGATAATCCTGCCCTCATATAACGATTCAAACGCGCGCGGCTTTTCTTTGCAGAACGGCGGTTACTATTTTGCTCTCTCCGATCACTACAACCTGGCGGTGCTAGGCGATTACTATACGAACGGCAGTTATGCCATGCGTTTTGAGTCAAGTTATGCGTGGCGCTACAGGTTCTCCGGTAATTTTCAGCTACGATTTGAGAACCTGATTAACAGTGAACGCGGTTATCCCGATTATTTCAAGACTACTATTTATAATATTCAATGGGCACATAGTCAGGATGCGAAATCGAATCCCAATTCCAGATTTTCGGCATCGGTGAATTTAGGTAGCAGCAAATACTTCCAGCAATCCATAAACCAGCTCAACATCGGATCTACACTTAATAATACGCTGAGCTCATCGATCTCCTATTCGAAAACATTTCAGACCGTTCCACAGGTCAATCTGTCGCTAACGGCCACACATTCACAGAATACAAATACCGAGGTTATCAACATGACGCTTCCCACGCTGCAGGCCAGCGTCGACCGCATTTTTCCGTTTGCGCCCAAAGACGGCATAAAAAAAGGCTTTATCAAAAATATCAACTTCCAGTACAACCTTCGTGGTGAAAACCGCATCGAAACCACCGATTCGCTTTTTTTCAGACCGCAGATGTTTCGCGATATGCGAACCGGTTTTCAGCATTCGATTCCGCTCAGTACGAATTTCAAGATTTTTAAATATTTCAGCGCAACGACGAGTGTAAATTACAATGAAGTATGGTATCTGAAAACGATTCAAAAAGAGTACAACCAAGACACAAACCGCGATACAATTATTGATGTCAGCGGATTTGATGCCTTTAGGACCTATAATTTCACAAGCAGTCTCGGAACCACTGTTTATGGAACATTTAACCGAAAACCGGGCAGAAAACTTCAGGCGATCCGCCACGTGGTGCGGCCGTCACTTTCGTATAGTTACACGCCTAGCTTTGACCGATACTATGAATCTTATTCAAGTGAAACAAACGGGCAAATGGCTACCAGGATGTATACGCGCTTTGAGGGCGGTATATTCGGTGCACCCGGACGCAACTACTCCAATACCGTCGGTTTTAGTTTAAGCAACACCCTTGAGGCAAAAGTTACCGATCGCGATACCACCAGAACCGAACCGCGCAAGATCATGCTTTTGAACAACTTAAATTTTGGTACCAGTTACAACATCGCAGCGGATTCCCTGCCTTGGTCCCCCCTGTCGATAAGCGGCGGAACAATGCTGTTTAAAGATAAAATGAATGTGAATTTTGGTGCCACACTTAATCCGTACGCGCTTAATAATTCCGGCCAGACGATCAACCGTTACAACATCGAGAACGGTGGCAGTTTGTTCCGAATGACAAGCGCGAATCTTACCGTTGGCTACTCGTTATCGAGCCGCGACGGCGAAACTGGCGGCAAGCCCAAAAACGACAATTCTCAAGGTGCACGCAACGGCGGACGCGAGGATGATTTATTTGGTACGAATACCGATTTTAGTGATCGACGGCAAAGTCAATTTGATAAAGACGATGGTGACCGACCACCCGCCGGACTCTTCGCGGCAGAACTGCCCTGGGATCTCACCCTTGCCTACTCGCTTACCTACGGAAATGCGCGGCGCGAAAATACAATTGTTGGTAACTCTCTGATGGTTTCAACCAATATTGATCTGACACCCAAGTGGCGTGTAGGCGTATCAACAGGCTATGATTTTGTTCAGCAGGGTGTGACTTTTACACAATTTCGTTTCGAACGGGATTTGCTGAGTTGGCGAATGGATTTCAATTGGGTGCCTTTTGGAAACCAGGCAAATTGGGGCTTTTTCATCGGCATTAAATCCGGTGTGCTCAGCGATATCAAGTATGACAAGAGAAATGCACCAAACCGTGTGCTTCAATAAATAAAACAGCTAAAAATGAAAAAGATAATTTTTTCCGAAAATGCACCGGCACCAATCGGTCCGTACAGCCAGGCGATATTAGCCGGAAATATGCTGTATACATCAGGTCAAATTGCGCTCGATCCTGCTACTATGGCATTAATAACTGATGATATCGAAACCGAAACACGTCAGGTAATGATGAATCTCAGGGCCGTATTACATGCTGCTGAAATGGACTTCACAAACGTAATTAAAAGCACGATATTCATCACCGACATGAATGACTTTGGAAGGATAAACACTGTCTACGCCTCCTATTTCGATGAAAATAACGCACCGGCAAGAGAAACGGTGCAGGTGTCGGTACTACCGAAAAACGTGAACATTGAAATTTCTATGATCGCGATGCGATAGCATCCAGAAGTAGTTGTGCCGTCGCCTCGTTTGTCGCCAATGGAATATTGTGCACGTCGCATACGCGAATCAGCATGTTGATGTCGACCTCGTGCGCATGGCTTGAATTTGGATCTTTGAAGAACAAAACCATCTTGGTTTTTCCCTCGGCAACGCGGGCCGCGATCTGGGCATCGCCGCCCATTGGTCCCGACAGCATCTTTTTTACTTTAAAACCTGCACTTTCGGCCTTGCGTCCGGTGGTCCCGGTGGCGATCAGCTTTATCTTTTCGTGAAGCAGCATCTGTTTATTCCTGTTCAGGAACTGCACCATGTCGGCTTTCATCCTGTCGTGTGCAATAATGGCGAT
>CAZLWZ010000014.1:0-13740 GCA_964563275.1 uncultured Flavobacterium sp. | reverse complement strand
AAATCGCCCATTTCGATCATAATTATGATTTTATGAACTTTATTCTGTTTTTTTGCTTCTTCAGAAAGCAATTGGATCGTGTAGATTTCGGTATTAAAGCTCACGTCGGCATATTTGACGATGCTTTCAATGCTTCGCTTTGCCGGAGGTTTTATATAAACGGTTTGTATTTGCGGGTTTAGTGATTTTATTTTCTTTAAGTTACTGATCCGTGAATCGTGTATTTCCTTTACGCCCAGCGCAATAACTTCCTTCAGAAAGGTTTTATTTCCGCACAAAAGCTTTGACACAACACCCCATTCTATATTCCTTGACTGAAATATATCGTCGAGAAACTTATGGTTTTCCTGCAGCTTTTTTCGATACAATTTGAGATATGCCATTATTCTGTAGTTTTTCTTGGAATTGTCCTGGCAATCCGTGTTAGTAATTCATAATTTAACTGGTTGCTGAAGTCACTGAACGATGCGACTGAAATTGCCACATCTTGCTGGACGCCAATTAGCACGACTTCGTCACCTTTGCGAACATTTTCGACGCCGGTTACATCTACTGTAATCATGTTCATGTTGACGGTACCAACAACCAGGCACCTCTTGCCGTTGATAAGAACGCGGCCATGGTTGCTCAGCGACCGGCTGTAACCATGCGAATAACCAATTGGGATCACTGCGACCGTCATTTTATTTTCGGCCATATAACTGGTTCCATATCCGATGAAATCGCCTGCGGCTACTTTCTTGACGCTCATAATTTCAGTCTTCCAGGAAATGACACGGCGCAACGGGTCGTTTTTTATTCTTTTAGAGTTGACATAGCTTACAAAAACTTCGGGACTTGGCCAGAGACCGTATTGCATAATCCCGATCCGCACCAAGTCCATCCTCGTTTCCGGAAACATCATCGACGATGCGGAGCAGGCGGTATGCCGAAGCAGCGGTTTTAATCCTTCAGCCGCAAAGTAGTCATATACCTGATTAAATTTTTCGATCTGTTTAGTGACCCTGTAATAGTTCGCGAAACTCTCGGCCCCTGCGTAGTGGGTGCATAATCCGGAAAAGATCAGGTGCTTTGATTCAGCTTGCAATGTTTTTGCGACCCACCGAAGTCCGCTTTTGTCAAAACCGGTACGGTTCATACCCGTTTCAGCCTCGATGTGGACCTTAGCCGGTTTACGAATTTTCCTGGCTGCTTTTATCGCTTTCTGCAACCTGCTTTTCTCGAATACAAAAAATTCCACATTGTTCTCAATTGCCCACTCGAGGTCTTCATCGGCAATAAAACCCATGATCATGACCGTTGCCTTATCGCCAAGACATTCTTTTATGATTCTGGCTTCTTCGGCGTCGAATGCAGAGAAATGCGAAACACCACATTCATTTGCTAGCACGACGAATTCTTTAACGCCATGCCCGTACGCGTTTCCTTTGACAACGGAGGAGAGGATTACTTTCCTGCCAAAGGTTGCCCGCAGAAAATCGATGTTTTGCCGGAGCGCCTGCCGACTGAGTTCTATAACCGAATTATTGTGCATTGACAGCTTGACTAATTTGATAAAACATTGCTATTCCGGCCGCACTGATATCATCGGGAAAATCGTAGTCGGGATTGTGAAGCGCCGGTGTTTCGGTACCGGCTCCTAGACCGAACATTGCGCCGGTGAAGTGCTCGGTAAATAATCCAAAATCTTCACCCCAGCTAAAGGGTTCCGGTTTAAGAAGTACATCAAGCCTTTCAGCATTGGCGGCAGCAAGAATGAATTCAGCCGCCTCGGCAGCATTTTCAGTAGCGCGAAATGGTTGTGTCCACGAAACCTGACATTTCAGCTGATGTTTCGACGCTATAGCCTGTGCTTCACTAGCCAGCATTTTTTCGATGATATCCATTTGCGCGTTGCTATGACTCCTGACGGTGTAGTGAATTTCACCCTCGCCAGCCGAGACACCATATGCCTGTTCGCCCATATTGATATATACCGGCGTAATTAAGCAGAAATTTTCAAGGTGAATAGCGGGTTGTATCTTTGATTCGAAACTTTTGATAATATCGGCAATAGCCGCAGCAGGATTTATTCCGTTGTGCGGTTCGCCGGCATGAGAGGTTTTTCCAATAAGCCGGATAATAATACTATTGACGGCGCACGAGAACGTGCCATTTTTAACTACAATCTGGTTTTTTGGATAACCCGGAAGATTATGCAGAGAAAAAACATAATCAGGATTCAATACTTTGAATTTTGGGTGTTCAAACACTTTGCGGGCGCCGGTTCCGTCTTCTTCTGCTGGTTGAAACAACAAATAAACATCGCCGTTCGTTGGCCGGTCGGCCGAGAAGATTGCAGCGAGTCCGCACATGATCGCCATATGGCCATCGTGGCCGCATTTGTGGGAAACACCGTCGACCGAAGAACGATGATCGAAGTTATTCACCTCGGTGATAGGAAGCGCATCGAGCTCACATCGGAATAAAATATTTTTACCGGCGTTCCTACCGCGGTACACTGCCACCAATCCGGTGCCGCCGATACGCGAAATAATTTCGTCCGGAGCATAGTCATTCAAAAATGCAATAATTCGCTCGGCAGTTGTATGTTCCTGACCCGAGAGCTCCGGATATCGGTGCAGTTCCTTACGAAAAAGCGCCAGGGTCTCCGGATGCAGATTAAGATGTCCCATATTTGTTTGGTTACCGCGTCAGCCGCATTTCCAGATACTTGTTTGTAAAACCTAATTTTGTGTACAGATGGAACGCGGGGTTATCCGGTTCAACGTGAAGCGCGATCGATCCGTCGGTAATATCTATGGCGCGCTGCATCATCTTTTTTCCGTATCCTTTTCCTCGCTGGCTGCAGTCGACTGCAATATATACAAGGATGTTTTCGGGAATATAATCTTTCATGCCGGTGTTGTTGAGTATCACGGCACCTACAATCTTTCCGTTATCAAGGCCGATTAATATGTTACCTCCCTTATCAGGGTTCATTACATACTCGGTGCATTTGACGATGTCTTCGACCTTATCGCCATATTGCTCAAGGTGTTGGTGAAGAAATTCGGCGATAATTTGGTTTGGATATTCGCTATTTTCACCCGTGGAGTGATTTATCTGTATGAATTCCATTTTCTTTTTTATTTAAATATATTGATAATAGGACGAAAATCAAAAGTGAAATCGTAATGCCGTAGATATTCGCATCAAGTTTTTCAGGCAGCTGGACAAAAGGCAGGCGGTTTCCACTTACTATTAATCCAATGGTGGATGCACCTCCTATAAGCATGCTCCAAAACGCCGCTACCGGATGGCTTTTCTTCCAGAACAACGCGCCAATAACCGGAACAAATAATCCGGAAACCATAAATGCGTATGAATAAAGCATCAATTCGAGCACGTTTTGCATTTGAGACGCCAGCAGAATTGCAAAAGCGCCCACAAGCAGCGTCACCACCTGTGACAGCCACAGCATATGCTTCTGCGACAGCTCCCTTTTTCGGTAAGCGGTAATGATATCGGTGACAATGTTGCCCGAAGCGGCCATCAAACAGCTATCGGCAGTGGAGAGTACGGCTGAGAAGTACGATGCCAGCATCAGTCCCATTAATCCGACTGGCAGCACGGTACTGAGCAATATTGGCAAACCCATCTCGCTGTCCATTGAAGCAGCATCGGTGATGCCGGCGAACATTCCTTGAGTAGCGGCCACTTTGGCAAGCATCCCAAGAATAACGCCCATAAACGCCATAATGGGCCATTCAAAAATTCCGGCAATCATCCACGCCTTTTTAGCTTCTTTCTCGCCTTTGCTCGCGTAGATCCGCTGGTAAAGTGTCATGCCAACAAACCAAATTGGAATAATGGTTACCGACCAGTTTAGCAATTGGTAGAAGGTAATATTGGTTAGCGACAGGAACTCGGGTGGAAGAGAAGCGCGTATAGCTTCATATCCGCCAACTGCGTGGTAGGCCACCGGAATTCCAATAAAAACGAGTCCGCCGATCAGCACCAGCCACTGCACCGTATCAGTATATATAACTGCTTTAAGTCCGCCGATGGCTGTATAGATGACGGCAATACATCCCATAATGATCAGTGCCGTCTGCAAATCGAGTCCGACAATGGTTGCCGAAGCCAATTTTGCACCTGCCAAAACCTGCGAGCTTGTAAAACCGATATATCCT
Organism: uncultured Flavobacterium sp.; assembly: GCA_964563275.1. Classification (GTDB taxonomy): domain Bacteria; phylum Bacteroidota; class Bacteroidia; order Flavobacteriales; family Flavobacteriaceae; genus Flavobacterium. The sequence continues at coordinate 9,565 of CAZLWZ010000014.1, read as the reverse complement.
ATCGCCGAAATGATTCCGGCAAGCAATGCCACGCGTGCGGTATAAAAATGCCCGAACAGCTGCGGGAATGTTGTGAATTTATTGGCAAAGCCGAGTTTACTGACTTTTGGTATCAGAAACACGGCGCTAAGCCATGCACCCAGTAATCCGGTAAAAAGCATCCACGAACCCGACAGACCCATTGTGAAACCGAGACCGCCGAGACCGATCGAGAATCCGCCACCAACATCGGTTGCGACCACTGACAGGCCAATATGCCAGCTTTTCATGTTGCGGCCACTCACAAAATAATCATCGGAATTTTTGTTTTGCCGGAAGAAGTAAATTCCCACTCCGAGCATAGCGATCATGTAAACAATAAAAATCAGAATGTCTAATTCGTGCATAGTTGTCTGATTGTTTAGCGCGGCGATGGATTTTCCATCAGGCAAAAAAGGCATCCGAAAAGCTGCGGAAGGATAGAATTTTTATCGCGAATTGCGAATCGGGAACCGCAAAAGAAAGATTTTACTAAAATCAATCGGATGCCGCAAAGGTATGTAAAATAAAAGAAAGTGCCCGAAACCAAGCTCTACAGTGTGAATCAATGCGGTATTAAAGCGACGTTCAAATTATGCAAGTATGTGTTTGCTAAGTATTTGATATACCTCGTTAATGTTGTTTCCGCCTTTGCCAAATTGCTTAGTAATGGGCTGTGATTCGTCTTTAATCCAAATCTTAAGTTCGGCGTCAAGATCCATAATCCCGGCACTTTCCTTTGAGAACTTAATGATGCTCGAGTACGGGACCGAAAGATAATCGACTTTGGTGCCCACCAACTGTTTTTCGACCAAAATCATTCGTTTGTTCGTGAAGATGAACATATCCCGAATCAACTTAAAGGCTTTTTCTATTTTTTCGCCGTCGATCAGTATCGGATTAAATTCTTTTGATACCGCTTCGATCGAGACTTCGGAAGCATTGCCTAAAATCGCATTAAATATTCCCATGATTCTTTTGTTGATGTTTCTCTCAAAGTTAACGAAAAACAACGCTCTATAACAGCCTTGAATTTAAATTAACGATGTTTTAAACGTGGAATATCCACGGGAGTTTGTACAGTTGTCATAGCCATAAATAGTATGACACCAGTTTTACTTTTATAAAGAAACTCATTTGACAGAATAGTAAATACGCAAGGGCACTTTCATAAAATGGTTTACCTGTGATAAAACACAAATCATCTAAGGTTCAGCAGAGTAAAAAAAATTATTTATACTTTTATCGCATCTAAGCCATATATAAAAGTATAAGCCATGTTAGTAAAAGTATTTGGAAGCGCCGTCTTTGGCGTTGAAGCCACGACTATCACCGTCGAAGTCAATATGGACAAGGGCATAGGCTACCATCTGGTAGGATTGCCCGATAATGCAATAAAGGAGAGCAGTTTCAGAATTGCGGCCGCATTAAAGAACAACGGCTTCTCGATGCCGGGAAAGAAAATCATCATCAACATGGCACCCGCCGATTTGCGCAAGGAAGGTTCAGCATATGATTTAACCTTAGCTATTGGAATTCTTGTCGCGTCAGGTCAGATAAATTCCGAGGAGACCGACCGGTACGTCATCATGGGTGAACTATCGCTCGACGGGAGTCTGCAGCCAATACGCGGCGCGCTTCCTATCGCCATCAAAGCAAAAGAAGAAGGTTTTAGAGGTTTTTTTCTTCCGAAGCAGAACGTCAAGGAAGCGGCAATAGTCACGGGGATCGATGTTTACGGTGTCGAAAATCTGCAGCAGGTGATCGACTTTTTCGAAGGCCGCGGCGGACCCGAAGCGACGGTCGTAGATACGAGAGCGGAATTTCAAAAGACACTTGATTTTCCTGAACATGATTTTAGTGATGTAAAAGGGCAGGAGACGATAAAACGATGTATGGAGATTGCCGCCGCAGGAGGACACAATATAATTTTAATAGGACCGCCCGGATCGGGGAAAACGATGCTGGCGAAAAGGTTACCGAGTATTCTTCCGCCGATGACGCTGCGGGAGGCACTGGAAACAACAAAAATTCACAGTGTGGTGGGTAAACTTAAAGATACGGGATTGATGAGCCAGCGACCATTCCGGAGTCCGCATCATACGATTTCCAATGTCGCCCTTGTAGGCGGCGGCAGTTATCCACAACCCGGTGAGATTTCGATGGCGCACAACGGCGTTCTGTTTTTGGATGAATTGCCTGAATTTAAACGAGAAGTTTTAGAAGTGATGCGCCAGCCGCTGGAAGACAGGGAAGTAACAATTTCGCGCGCAAAGTTTACAGTAACATATCCGTCGTCTTTTATGCTTGTGGCAAGTATGAATCCGAGTCCCGGCGGATATTTTAATGAACCCGGCTCGGCTAACAGTTCTTCGCTGCAGGACATGCACCGATACATGAGCAAAATCTCGGGTCCGTTGCTTGACCGGATCGACATTCATATTGAGGTGACGCCGGTTCCGTTCGAGAAATTATCGGATGTGCGAAAAGGTGAAAGCAGCAATGAGATTCGTGAGCGCGTCACCAAGGCGCGTGAGATTCAGTCGGCGCGCTTTGCCGATTTGGATAGCATCAACTACAATGCGCAGATGAATACCAAACAAATAAGAGAATTTTGCCGTCTGGATGAATCATCACTAAAACTTTTGCAGACCGCGATGGAGCGACTGAATTTATCGGCACGTGCGTACGATCGCATTTTAAAGGTCTCACGCACCATTGCCGATCTTGAAAGAGCGGATGACGTAGGACCAAACCACATCGCCGAAGCTATTCAATACCGCAGCCTGGACAGGGAAGGCTGGTTGGGGTAATCAGTTAAGAGCGATGTTGAGCTTTGGCTTAAGTTCGATAATAAATTCGATCAGGCGTTCGTAATTAAACGCGGCTAATCCGGTGTAGTGGATCGTATAGTAGCACTCCGAGCTTTTGTGCAGCAAAACATAAACGTGAACCTGGTGCTTTCTTTTATAAATCAAATCGGCCCCGACCTGATCGATAAGCTCAATAAATAAAGGTTTAACCTTTGATTTTCTGGTAATTGCAAACTTTTTCTGTTCCATGACCAGCTGATAATTAAATATCATGCCAGTGATTCAATAGCTTAATAATATTTCATTCTGTTTATTAAAAGTATCTCCCTTGAACAGAAATTAATGATCCGGCTATTTGATTAAGAATCAGATTGCAGCATCAAACTAAACCGACTGGCCGGTTAGCTTCGGCTGTGAAAAACCCTGCTGCAGTTGCCGCACTTCCGCTGTGAGGCAACGTCTGCACATTATGGTCCGTTTTTTTTAAGCAATATATACGAAATCGGAAAGTCTGTTACCGGTTATTTTTATATCCATACGCGCCGCGCCTGCCTCTCCACTTATTAATTATTCTCTATCTGTTTCAATACCCGAAATTTCATCGATCTCGCTAACAGTATTGATTCCGACTGATTTTTTATATATGCTGTAATAAAGTGCATACATAAAAGGCGCAGTGAAGAAATAACCGATGCAAAAGGCTATCAACCCCACAAGCGTCACAATAATCCCAACGATCAGCAATCCAATGATTATCAGCGGGCTCTTTAAAACAACGGAGATGCTTCCGGTAATGGCGTCTACAGCTTTAAGCTCGCCAAAAATGATCAACGGGATTGCCAGGATTGTAAGAAACGAAATAACCATGCTGATAAATGCTCCCAAAACAGGAATGGCCATTACATCAAGCAAGGTTCCGACTCCCACGCTAAACATAGCGAGGATAAAACCCGTAAGAAAAAGGTCGCCGAAATACGAAGTGCTGTAATAGTCAAAAGCAGTACCGATAGAAAAAGGCTGACCGGCATCGGCCTGAAACGCCATTTTTATTATTCCCGCTGTAAAAGGAGCAAAAACTCCCGCTAAAACCGCCATTATAATCACATATAAAATCTGATGCAATATCGAAAAATCCTGCATTTGCAGTCCGGCGAGGTTATCTGAAATTGCAGCAAATCCGAAGGCGGCGCCAACAATGCCGAAAATCAGTGCCACAGCGACTATTGCAAGTAAGATAAATACCAGCCCTGCGTTTACGGCGATCTTCTTGTAAATCTCAAATGCATCATTGAATGTTTCCGAAAAATCGATGTTGTAGCCATTTGCTTTAATGTGTTCAAGTCTTGTTTGTGCGTTCATAATTTAATTTTGGTTTAGGTTACAGCCACTTCAGCCATTTTTTTATACTCTTTATCTTGTTTCCGTACGGTGCATAACGGATGGGAATATCAAGCCAGGTTGCTTTTTTGACAACCCCTTTTTTGTGAGTGAACACATCGAAACCATTTTTCCCGTGATAAGCTCCCATTCCCGATTCACCAATACCTCCAAACGGAAGGCGCCGGTTAACAAAATGTACCATCGTGTCGTTTATGCATCCGCCTCCGAAAGAATATTTCCTAATCGTCTTTTCAGCATATACTTTATCCTCCGCAAAAACATATAATGCAAGAGGTTTTTCGAATTTCTGTACCGCATAGTCAATATCGATTTCATTTAGGTATGAAACAACCGGTAGCAAAGGTCCAAAAATTTCAGCGTCCATCAACTTGCTGTCGAGTGTATTCTCGTCGATGATTGTCGGGGCAATATAAAGTTTCTCGCGGTTGTGCTGCCCACCGAACACTATATCTTCATCGTCGAGCAGGTTTACAAGCCGTTGCCAGTGCTTCTCGTTAACGATTCGCTGATAATCCGGTGAAATTGACGGATCAGGACCATATGCTTTTACTATTTCCAACTTTAACAATGAGATCAACTCAGCTTCGTCGTCCTGATGAACCAGAACGTAATCGGGCGCGATGCATGTTTGGCCTGCGTTTACAAATTTGCCCCAGACTATGCGTTTTGCCGCGAGTTTTAAATTTGCCGAGGTATGAACGATGCACGGATTCTTTCCGCCTAATTCAAGAACAGTTGGCGTTAAATACCTCGCGGCAGCTGCAGCAACAATTTTTCCTACCGGTATGCTTCCCGTGAAAAAAATAAAATCCCAGCGCTTTTCAAGCAGTTCAGAAGCTTCTTTGGGACCTCCTTCGACCACGGTGATCAGGTCGGGGTGACAGGAGTATTCAATGATTTTTGAAACTGCCGACGATGTGGCGGGGGTTAGTTCCGAAGGTTTCAGCGTGACTTTATTACCGGCTGCAATTGCTGCGATGGCAGGACATAATGCAAGTTGAAAAGGATAGTTCCACGGAGCTATAATCAGAACTTTGCCGTATGGTTCACTGAAAATATAGTCGCTTGATGGAAAATTCAGCAACGAGGGTAAGACGCGTTTGGGACGGTTCCATCGGTCAATATTCCTGATCGCATGCTTAAGATCGGCAATTACATAGCTCGTCTCGTTTATAACCGCTTCAAATTCAGGTTTGCCCAGGTCCATCTTTAGCGCACGGATGATATCCCCTTCGTGCGTTTGCACCTGATAAAGAATCTTCTTTAAGGTCTCTTTTCTATAAGACACGGCGCTTCTGTCGAAAACCGGTTTTGGTAAATTTTGCAGAATATGCATACGATTGTTTTATTGGAGGCCGAAACTATAACCAAGAAACACGTCCGCTTCCTTCGCATTCGAGGCTAACGATGTAATTACGGATCCCGATCCTATATAAAACCCGTAAAATCTGACGCCTAGTCCACCGGCGAGTCCGGAAATCTCGTTTGATGACCAGGGTGACCATACCTCGAAATTGTCGGTAGTGTAGCGCGGTGTGAGTGAGATAAAATTTTGACTGGTAATTTGATCATTGCCGTCGTCTTCGCGAAGTTTCTGCTGTGTAAATAGCGTTACGTTGAAATGCGGTACCAGGTTGATGTCGGCGTACGCTGAAAATACCGTGGGCAATTTAACTCTGAACTCGGTATTTGTTCTGTCGGTTTTATCAAGAAACCCGCTGTTCAGCAATATTTGTTCGACTTCCTGCAAACTATTCGCATCTGAAAAAACACTAAGGTCTAAAGATTCGCCTCCCTGGATACTTAATTCATAGTTAGTCGACGCGTTGTTATTGTCGCTGAAAGTCATTCCCCCAAGGTTTCTAACGGACAAACCCCCATTCACGCGGTACTTTCCGGGCGTGGCGCTTTTTAGTTGATAATTCACACCAAAGTCGGCAGCGAATCCATTGGGTTTACCGTATAGCGAATTCGTGTAATCACTGGCATCAGTAAAGTTCTCCCCGAGATTACCCGAGTAAGATATATTCAGGTTGGCGCTGGCGTCGGTGAGCGTGGCGTATCCGAGGTTATTGTTGATTGTTCCCGAAAAACTTCCGGCGCCAAGATTAGTATATGAACCCGGAAACAATACCTTTAGCGTCACACCACCGCTGATTTTATGTTTTTCAGTATCGTAGAAGTTACGTGCTGCCGATATTCCGACTTCACCCCATGACGTACCGCTTATACGCTGGTTGTTGCCGTTGTTTATAAATGTCGAGCCAATGATATTCAATCCGTTGTTTGAGACGGCATCACCGATATTGGCGTCGACATCCACAAGATCAAACTTCGCATAAGCTTTTGTTGACAGTCCAAAAGTCCAGTCGTTCGTTTTATACGCAAAGCCCGGACCCATAAAGACGGCATCGAAACGCATGTTGACATTCTCATTACCACTGAAGATCAATTCCTCAAAATCGGTATCACCATTAAGATCATTGATGCCCACTTTGTTATTGGCAAACTTTACGCTTGCCGCCACTATCTGTATTTCGTATTTCGAAGTAATATTCGCAAGCTCTGCCGGGTTGACTGACGCATTGATAAAACTTACCCTTTGCGTGGTGTTGATCCCGGCAAAGTGATTTTGCGCCGTGAGGCTTCCACAGACGAGCGCGGTGCAAAGCAGCAATAATCTTTTCATACCGAAAGGTTTGGTGTTATTTTGATATTCAAATGTGGCTATAAATTTCCATTTGAACAATAAGGAACCGCATTATTTTGCATTCACGGCATTCCATACAGGATCTGACGGAGGCGGAGCGACAATATCTATGATCTCCTTTGACACCGGATGAACGAACTGAAGCCGTCGCGCATGAAGATGAATTCCGCCGTCAGGGTTGCTGCGGTCGGATCCGTATTTGAGATCTCCTTTTATAGGACAACCAATTGCTGCCAATTGTGCGCGTATTTGGTGGTGGCGACCGGTGTGTAGGTCGATTTCCAAAGCAGTGAAATTATCGAGCGTGGCTATTGTTCGGTATTCAAGGCTGGCTGGTTTGCTTTCAGGAACCTCTTTAAGATGCGCTTTTGATGTATTGTTTTTTTCGCTTCGCTTCAGATAATGCACCAATGTATCGTTGCTCTGTGGCGGTTTTTGCTTTACAACTGCCCAATACGTTTTTTGGGTGTGCCTGTTTTTAAACAGCTCGTTTAGTCGTGTCAGTGCTTTTGATGTTTTCGCAAACAGCACAATGCCGCTTGTTGGCCGGTCCAGACGATGCACCACCCCCAGAAAGACTTCTCCCGGCTTATTGTATTTTTCTTTCAGATATTCCTTCACTATGTCAGACAGGGGTTTGTCGCCGGTCTTGTCGCCCTGCACGATATCCCCAACACGTTTATTGATCGCAATGACATGGTTGTCCTCATGCAGTACCTGCAGGTTTTTTTTATCAGATAGAATTTTCATCGGCTACTGGTCTGGCAATATTAGTATTGCTCCTGCGCATTGGGGAAGTCGCCCGATTTTACGTCAGTGGCATATCGACCGATTGCCGCGGTCATGTCATCGAAGAGATTCATATAGCGACGCAGGAAACGCGGACTAAACTCGTTGTTCATTCCTAACATATCGTGGATTACTAGCACCTGACCGTCGACACCACTTCCGGCTCCGATGCCGATCACCGGAATTGAGATCGTCTTGGCGACCCGCTCGGCCAGGTGCGCCGGAATCTTTTCCAGGACAAGTGCAAAGCAGCCGATACGCTCAAGCATCTGTGCGTCTTCAATAAGTTTTTCAGCTTCGGCATCTTCTTTTGCGCGTACGGTGTAGGTGCCGAATTTATAAATCGACTGCGGTGTTAGCCCCAAATGCCCCATAACAGGAATCCCGGCGTTGAGGATTTTTTTAATTGACTCCTTGATTTCTTTGCCGCCTTCCATCTTTACAGCATGGCCCCCGCTTTCTTTCATGATCCGGATTGACGAGCGCAAGGCTTCTTTCGAATCCGATTGGTAGCTGCCGAACGGTAAATCGACTACCACCAATGCACGCGTAGTCCCCCGTACAACGCCCGAAGCGTGGTATATCATCTGGTCAAGAGTTATAGGAAGGGTGGTCTCGTGGCCGGCCATGACGTTTGATGCCGAGTCACCCACCAGGATCACGTCAACGCCGGCAGTATCGACAATTTTAGCCATGGTGAAATCGTAGGCGGTAAGCATTGAAATCTTCTCTCCGTGAGCTTTCATTTCGATCAGCGATTTCGTGGTTATTCTTTTGTAATCTTTTTTAGCGACAGACATGGCAGTTATTTTAGTTGTGTAAAAGTAGTAAATGGTTACCGAGATATGTAACATCGATCTTGTTTTTTGCACTAACCACAGAATTTAGAATAAGCAATAATATGAACAGATTTATTCTCCTGTGCTCTTTGATGGCCGCTAATATAGTCACGGCTCAGCAGGACGGACCGAAAGCGGCGGTCGATACATTTTTTGATGCGTTTCACGCAAAGGATACAGTAAAAATGAAAACGGTTTTTGCTGAAGGTATGGTGCTTCATTCAATTTCCGAGGGACATGGAAAGGCTAAATTATCGCGTGAATCTGCCGACGATCTGCTAAAATCGATTGCCATCATACCGGCTTCTGTCACGTTTGAGGAGCGTTTGCTGTCGTATGAAATCCAGACCGATGGTGCGATGGCGACTGTCTGGACTCCGTATGAATTTTATTATAATGGTGCGTTCAGTCATAGCGGTGTGAATTCGTTTCAATTGTTTCGTGATGGCGATGTATGGAAAATCGTACATATAATTGACACCAGACGGAAAGGGTAAATATTTTCTCAGCCAAAAGTCTCTGTTTGTCGCTAAAGCGAGCTAACTGATAAATAACCAACCGATTATAATTGCTGGTTAAAAAATAGTTGTAGATTTATATTTTTTAAATTCAATTAATTATGAAAAACTTCTACAAACTTTTGGTTCTTGTCTGTTTCATTGCAGTTTCCTGTAATAATGACGATGAAAATGTAACTTCCGAAGCAGGAAGCCTGAAATTATCAGGAACGGTTTTTTCGCCAAACGGTAATTTTCCCATCTCACGTGCGCAGGTAAAAATCTATAAAGATGATGTCCTGATCTCGAGCCAAACCACCAGTCCTCTTGGCACTTTTCAAATAACCGGCTTGCCGGAGGCAATGCTTCAGGTAGTACTGAGTAAAGGTAAATTCGCAAAAGAACTTTCTGTTGATTTGCGTGAAGATTACGAACTTCAGCTTACTGAGGGAGAACTTGACATTTTTCCGTCTATAGCAGTTGTCACGGGGACGTATG
>CAZLWZ010000013.1:0-14077 GCA_964563275.1 uncultured Flavobacterium sp. | reverse complement strand
CGGTAATTTACATAACCGTGGCTATCTTCGGGACTGTCAGACATTGGCGGGAGGTCGATGTCAAGGAATTTAAATTCGAGCCGATTTCCGACTAGTGACGCGTTATACGGGTGGCTTCCGTCTAAAAATTCAATGGTAGTCAAATCGAAATCGGGATCAAGTACTTCAGTAATTTTAACGAAACTCGCAGCCGCCGTTCCCGTATTTTGGAATCTGATCGTGTAATGAAGCGGCTCCTGTGACTGTTCGGGTGTGATCGAAACACCTTGGGCGACGTGTTTATCATTAGGATCATATGACGAACTCACTGAAAAGACGCGTGTGACATCATTGTTGTAAGGGTGATAATCAACAGGTATTGAAACCGTGGCCGTGTTAACAAGAAGATCGTCCATGTTTACAGCCGGACTTTCGGTAGGTGAATTAAGATTAAAGGTCAGTTGAACCGTACGCGTTTCACCCGGTTGCAAATTCGAAAACGACCACGTAAGATAATCACTTGTTTGTGAAGTGATATTAGGCTCTGCAGAAACAAAATCCATTAGATCATCCTGAAAATAATAAGATACAGTACCATTCTCTGGCAAGTTGCCATAGTTTATGACTTCGACCGTTACCGTAAAATCAAAACCGGGCATTGGCGCAATTGAGGGATAGAACCAAACACCAACGTCATGAATAGGTTCACCGGGTAAGTTTTGGACGCAGAAATCGGCGTTGCCAACATTTCCATAATTGGCAAAATTGAATGTATGCGATGCCGGGCTGACAAGATAATAATCAGAGGTTGAATGTGAAGTCACAATCAGGTCTTGATTTAGATCGGTGGTTGGAATAAGAAAAGAATATCCGGCGTAAGTTGCATTGTTATGTGTAAATGAAACTGGGTTCGTCAAAATTGAATTGGCAGAATTTTCGCAATCAGCTGAATAAGAATAAGAAGCCGTCCCGTGAATTATATTAGACTGCGCCGACACCGGCGAAACAGCAACGTTGTCCACTATCCAACGATCACCACTAAGAGCATTAGTCGGTTGGAAAAACGATCTTACGAACGCAATATACACGGTCTGACCCTGAAAAGCTGACAGCAACACATATTTAATGTCGGCGCTCATCCCGGAAACATTTAAATCTTGTTCATTCCATGTATCAAGAGCTTGGAAACTGCTTAAATCGGTTTGTGATGAAGTGGAAATTCTTACAGAGTATAGTGTTCCCTGGTCTCCCGATATAGTTTGGTTTGTTGTAAAACTTAATATGTCGGAGCCAGTTATTGCAATCGCAGGGCTAATCAACCAGTCTTCTGAGGTATTCCCCATACCGATATTTTCAGTATTGATATACGCACGGTGGTCTCCGTTCAGGACATTGCCGATCCACGAGCTTGAAGTTCCAACTCCGTTATCGGTTACAAGCCATCCGGGTGGCGGAAATACGGCGCCTTCGAAATCTTCGGAGAATTGCGCATTGGTTGTGAATGCAAGAAAAAATGTCAGCAACAGTAGTATGTTTTTCATTATCACGGTTTTACAGAATGTGGTGGAATTTAATCATTTTTTTTTAAATAAATATCAGGATTTTCCCTCTTTACTGAAAATGCCTACTTTTAGCAACGAAATTATCCGATAAATTAGCGGCGACAAACCTCTGGGCAATTTATCGGTTCCAATAGCAAACAGATGAGCAATCAAAAAAAAGGCATCCATACCGGGCCAATAGAAAAAGACGAATACGGCAATTATTTCTGCGGGGATTACCTGCTGGATTTCAAGTATACCGAAGCCAACAAGTTTAAAGTTGGCGACATCATCAACATCAAAACTGTGATCGCAAATCCAAGCGACCAGAGCGCGGGTTGGTATCCGCAGAAATCTCGGAACTTCTTTCTGGCCAACGAAAAAGAATAATATGCAAGAGCCAACAGCATTTAAGGTGACCAACGACCTTCTGGCATCTCAGGGCCATCGTTTCGCAAATTATCTGATAGATCTGGTGATTCAGTACGCGCTGATGTTTGCCCTTGTAGTCGCGATTGCATTTATTGCTGCCTTCTTCGATTCGTACTGGTTCACGGATTGGATCGATTCATGGAGCGGGTTCGATGAATATCTTGTAGGTGTTTTGATGATAATCGTATATTATTTCGTGACAGAATCGATATTTTCCCGGACCTTCGGCAAGTTTCTTACAAGGACAATAGTTGTTCTCGAAGATGGAACGAGACCCGACAGCATGTCAATCCTGAAACGAACGTTCAGCCGGTTAATACCTTTTAACCATTTTTCCTTTTTGTCGACGCCGTCGCGCGGTTGGCACGATTCACTTTCCAAGACGTACGTTGTCAAAAAGGCGCTGCTAGAAGAACGGATGGAACTTCATTATTCTTTAGAGGAAATCGGCCAACAAATACCATAAACAATGATGCACTGGGAACAGCTTTTATCGTTGCGACGACAAGGCGATAAAGGAAAGCGATTGCGCAAGGAACAGGATGATACCCGTCTGGGGTTCGAGGTCGATTATGACCGGATTATTTTTTCGTCCGCGTTTCGCAGTCTGCAGGATAAGACACAGGTAATCCCGCTTTCAAAAACCGATTTCGTTCATACGCGGCTTACACACAGCCTTGAAGTATCAGTCGTTGGTCGGTCGATTGGCCGGCTGGTCGGCAAAAAGATTATCGAAAAGTATCCTCATCTTAAAGAAATCCACGGCTTTCACATGAACGATTTCGGCGCTATTGTAGCCGCGGCGTCGCTCGCACATGATATCGGGAATCCACCATTTGGTCATTCGGGAGAAAAAGCGATCGGCGAATATTTTAAAATTGGCAAAGGCCAGAAGTACAAAGAGCAATTGTCGCCGAAGGAATGGCAGGATCTGATAGATTTCGAAGGAAACGCCAACGGGTTCTCGGTCCTGACGGCAAGCCGCCCGGGAAATGAAGGCGGACTGCGTATTTCGTATGCAACTTTGGGAGCATTTATGAAATATCCGAAAGAAAGCCTTCCGAAAAAACCGACAAAGGCAATTGCGGATAAAAAGTATGGGTTCTTTCAATCGGATAAAAAATTCTTCCAGGAAGTCGCGTCCGAATTAGGGTTGATCTCGAATAAAGGCGAAGGCGACATCGGTTTCGAGCGCCATCCGCTGGCGTACCTGGTCGAAGCCGCCGACGACATCTGTTATACAATAATCGATTTTGAAGACGGCATCAACCTGGGTCTCGTATCCGAAGATTATGCGCTTGAATATCTGATAAAACTCGTCAAGGATACGATCGATACGGCTAAATACAAAACGCTTACCACAAAGGAAGACAGAATCAGCTACTTGCGGGCTCTTGCTATCGGGCGGCTGATTACCGATGCTGTTGATGTCTTTATAGCTAATGAAGAACTGATTATGGCCGGAAAGTTCCCTTATGCTATTATGGACAAGAGCAAGTACAAGGCGCAGATGGACGATATCATCAGTCTGAGTGTTAAAAACATCTACCAAAGCCGCGAAGTCATCGAAAAAGAACTTTCGGGCTACCAGATACTAAACAATTTGCTCGACAAGTTCATGACCGCTTATAATAATAAGCACGACGGATGTGCGACCAACTACGACATGCTTCTATTGAAGCTGTTGCCCGAGCGTCACAATGTTGAGAAAAATAGCTTATACGGGCGTTTGCTCCACATTTGTCATTTTGTGTCGATGTTGACCGACGGAAAAGCACTAATCTACAATCAGATATTATCTTCAGATCGTAGTTAATAATCAATTTTTGACAGCTAACTCTGCTGATATATTTCTAAAAATAAATTATGTTTGTGGAATTATTAAATTTCAGCATAAAACCATGAAAAAAATTACTCTGTTACTGGTGTTCTTGTTGCCGATGATTGGCTTTAGCCAATCGCCTGATGATAAGATACAGTCTTACTTAAATTCGAACTATGGCCGATTAGGCCTTACAAATCAAGATGTAAATGACTGGATTGTTGAGAGTGAAGCCAGTTCCACTGCGACTAACATCGATAATTTTTATATTAAGCAGCGCGTAAACGGCATCGAAATATTTGGCGCTGTGTCGAATGTTTGGGTAAAAAAGGGCGAGGTCATTAATATCGGAAACCGCTTTGTGGCAAATGCCAGTCAGAAGATCAACACAGCGACTCCATCGTTATCGGTGACGGCTGCCGTTGCTACGGCTTTCCAACATTTGTCACTGCCACCTTTCGTCGTGAGTGTACTTGAGGCGCGAGGCACGAAGGAATTTGTTTTGTCGAACGGAGCTCTGACTGAAGATCCAATCACGGCAGAACTTGTTTATCAGCCGACCGAAAATGACGGCTTGCGCCTGGCATGGGACCTGACATTTTATAGCCAGGACTACAAACATTTGTGGAGCATCAGAATTGACGCTGTAAACGGCGATATGCTCGAAAAACATGATATGGTAATTTCTTGTACTTTCGACGAAGGCAAGGGGCATGCCGATCACAACCACAATGCTGCGTTCATCAAGAATTTTTATCGTACTACCGAATCGCTGGTCGATATTCAATCAGGATCATACCGCGTGATACCGTTCAATGTGCAAAGTCCGGCGCACGGACCGCGCGAACTGATTTCTTCTCCCCACAACCCCGTTGCATCACCATTCGGATGGCATGATACAAACGGGATTGCGGGCAATGAATTTACCTATACACGCGGAAACAATGTTTATGCCCAGGAAGACGCCGACGGAAATAATGGTACGGGCGTAAGCCCTGATGGAGGTACAGCTCTCCTATTTGATTTTCCATATGGTGGAAACTCGGTACAAGCATCGACTTATCGCGATGCGGCGACTACCAACTTGTTCTACATGAACAATATGATGCATGATGTTTGGTTCCAGTACGGTTTCAACGAGCAAAACGGAAATTTTCAGCAAAAGAATTATAGCGGAGCGCCACAGCCGGGTTTCTTTGGGGACGCCGTATTTGCTGATTCACAAGATGGATCCGAGATGGATCCGCCAAATCTTAACAACGCCAATTTTGCGACACCGGCTGACGGAAACAGGCCGCGTATGCAAATGTATCTTTGGAATAATGCGCCGAGATTTTTCTTTATAACCGCGCCTTCGTCTTTAGCCGGCGGATATCAGGCAGCCCAGAACAGTTTTAATCCAGGTCACGTTCCTGTACCGGAAGCCCCTGCTTTTCTGCAAGCCGAGCTTGCGCTGTATATGGACAGTAATGCTACTACATCTGAGGCGTGCGTAGCACCATCAAATGCAGCAGCGTTAGCAGGTAAAATTGTGGTTGTCAGAAGAGGGAACTGTGATTTTGTAATAAAGGTTAAAAATGCGCAGGATGCAGGTGCGGTGGCTGTTATCGTAGTTGATAACGTATTGCCTAACCAATTGGTGAACATGAGCGGAGCTGATGCGACTATCACCATTCCGGCAGTTTTTGTATACAATACACTTGGGGAGGCTATCATTGCACAGATGCAGACGCAAACAGTGGTTGTAAAGTTACAGGCTCCGGCAGGAGATACTTTTATTAACGCCGATGGTGATTTCGACAACAATATTATTGCTCACGAATACGGCCACGGAATTTCTACGCGCTTGATCGGAGGACCTAATAATTCAGGTTGTCTTCAAAATGCCGAGCAGGCAGGTGAAGGCTGGTCTGACTGGATCGCTTTGATGATGCAGTTGAAAGCGGGCGACCAGGGAGCGACGCCTCACGGAATCGCATCGTTTTCGTCTAATCAGCCCCTGGACGGCGGTGGAATCAGGACATTTCCGTATTCGACTGATATGGCTATAAATCCACTAACAGTCGCCGATTCAAATACGACCTTGTCACATGACCGCGGTGAAGTAATGGCAGCCGTTCTTTGGGATTTGACCTGGGCTTATGTTGATAAATATGGTTTTGACCCGAATGTTTTGTCGGGAACCGGTGGAAATAACAAAGTGATGCAACTTGTAATTGATGCTTTTAAGCTTGTTCCGTGCAGCCCTACATTCCTGGAGTATCGTGATGCCATTATCGCTGCAGACCAGGCGACAACTTCAGGAGAAGATTATTGCATGATATGGCAGGTGTTTGCCAGGAGAGGAATGGGAGTTAATGCTTCATCAGGCTCGAGAACAAATGCGGTAGATCAGGTGGAAAACTTTACCGAGCCATCTCCGGGACCAAACTGCACACTTTCGGTTAATTATTTTAACATTAACGATATGATCCGGGTATATCCGAATCCTAGCCGTGGTTTAATTACTTTGAGAATAAATCAATACTCGGGTTCTTTAAATCTGCAAGTGGTTGATATTAACGGACGGGTAGTCTTCAACGCGGCTAATACCGATTTCAACGTCGAAAAGACATTAGACCTAAGCCACCTTCAGTCTGGAATGTACGTTCTTAAAGTCTCAGGAGATTCACTTAATTATACACACAAAATCCTGATTAAATAAGTTTTGTTTCTAATAGAAAAGGCTGCCTATTTTTGGCGGCCTTTTTTTTGTTCAAACCTTTTTTTTGATTATCATTGGGATATTTATCGGCGGAGGCCGCTTTTATAAGAACACATGAAAAAGTTAGCAGCAACAATATTAGTTATCACCGCAATGCCATCGATAGCACAAACATTACAATATCCAGTGACTGAGAAACGTACGGTAGCCGACACCTATTTCGGTACTACGATAAACGACCACTACCGTTGGCTCGAAGATGATCTGTCGGATGAAACCGCCGCGTGGGTTATATCCCAAAATAAAGTGACATCTGAGTATCTCAATAGAATCCCGTTTCGTGATGCATTGAAAAAGCGGATGGAGAAAATGTGGAACTACGAGAAAATATCTGCTCCGCGCAAACGTGGCGGCTATACATATTACTATAAAAACGACGGGCTTCAAAATCAATCGGTGTTATATCGAAAAGACCAGTCAGGCAACGAAGAAGTATTTTTGGATCCGAATACTTTTTCAACCGATGGCTCAACATCTTTGGCCAACATTGCTTTTACCAAGGATGGTTCGCTGGTTGCTTATTCGGTCTCGGAAGCCGGCAGTGACTGGAATACGGTTACCGTTCTCGATGCTGCCAGCAAGCGTCAAATAGGCGAGAAGATTACAGATTTAAAGTTTAGCAGTATCGCTTGGTTCGGCAATGACGGGTTCTATTATTCACGGTATGACAAGCCTAAAGGAAGCGAACTTTCAGCCATAACCGATCAGCATAAACTCTATTATCACAAATTAGGAACTTCGCAAAAAGACGACATCGTGGTTTTCGGCGACAAACACAAGAGGCGGTACGTTGGCGGAAAGGTAACTGAAGACGAACGTTATTTGGTGATTACCGCTGCTACATCGACTTCAGGTAACGCGCTATATATTAAAGACCTTTCTAAAGCCAATAGCAATATTGTAACAATCGTGGACAACTTCGACAACGACCATTACGTGTTGGACAACATCGGGACCAGGTTGTATATCGTAACCAATTTGAATGCACCCAATCAAAAGATTGTAACTGTCAATGCTGCAAACCCGGCTCCAAAAAACTGGAAAAACCTTATTGGTGAAACCAAAGACGTGTTAGCGGCTTCAACAGGCAAAGGATATATTTTCGCACGCTATATGAAGGATGCAGTTTCTGCTGTTAAACAATACGATTATGACGGCAGACTCATACGTGAGGTCGTTTTGCCGGGACTAGGCTCTGCTGCAGGTTTCGGTGGGCGCAAAGATGAAGAGCAACTATACTACTCCTTCACCAATTATATCAGCCCAGGAACAATCTATTCGTACGACCCGGCCACGGGAAAATCGATTGAATTCGATCGGCCGAAGGTTGATTTCAAATCCGATGATTACGAAAGCACACAGGTCTTTTATACTTCAAAAGACGGAACTAAAATCCCGATGATCATAACCCATAAAAAGGGTCTTGAGCTCAACGGGAAAAACCCGACAATGCTGTATGGATATGGCGGCTTTAACATTAGTCTGACACCTTCATTTTCTGTGGCCAATGCGGTGTGGCTGGAGCAGGGCGGGATCTATGCGGTGCCAAACTTGCGAGGAGGCGGCGAATACGGAAAAGCGTGGCATGACGCAGGCACCAAACTTCAGAAGCAGAACGTGTTTGACGATTTTATCGCTGCCGCCGAATATTTGATCGATAAGAATTACACATCATCCCAATATCTGGCTATCCGTGGCGGATCGAACGGCGGACTACTGGTTGGTGCTGTAATGACACAGCGTCCCGAACTTGCAAAAGTGGCACTGCCGGCAGTAGGGGTGCTCGACATGTTGCGCTATCACACTTTTACCGCAGGCGCCGGGTGGGCGTATGACTATGGCACAGCCGAGGATTCTAAGGAAATGTTTGATTACCTGATGAAATACTCTCCAGTTCACAATGTCAAAAGCGATCATTATCCCGCTACCTTAATTACGACGGGTGATCATGATGACCGCGTGGTGCCGGCCCATAGTTTTAAATTTGCAGCTGTGCTTCAGGAGTTTCAACAAGGCCCCAATCCGGTACTAATAAGAATTGAGACCAACGCAGGCCATGGAGCGGGTAAACCCGTGTCGAAGATAATTGATGAATTAGTCGATGTCCTGGCTTTTACCCTCTATAACATGGGCACTGAACTGGTCAGGAAATAAATTTATTAAAATTTATATTCAAGGCCTACGCCAAGCATCTGTTTAATTTGTAGTTTCGGACCTACAGTGACCTGTTCGCCGGCTACTTCTTCTTTTGCCTTTATATCGTCGTCATAGATCATGTGCAGGCCAATGTTTGCCTTCACATATTCATTTACAATAAGGTCGACCATAAACTGCCATTCGACGTCAATATTCCCAAACTTATTGATATAATCGGTGTACAGGTTTAAACGGTTTTCGATTTTCACATTTTTGAAAATTTCCCGTTTAAGATGGGAGGTTACGAGGATGCCGAGTTCAGTTCTCGACTTTTCTCCTTCACTTATCATCTCGCCTGTTATCGGATCATACAGGGCTCCCCTGACGCCGAATGCGCCCTGGTTGGCCAGGCGCTGGTTTAATACCAATGTGTTTTTTAAGGTTAATGGAGAGAAATATAAATTTATGTTCTCCTTCCGGTTTGAATATTCGGCTCCGACACCAAAAAATGTATAAGCCGGTGCAAATGGTTGTGAAATGGACAAATCCGTATTTGGGTAGGCGTACCCATTCGTGAATTGGGTGCTGAAATTGAATTTGGCCGAATGGAACCATCTTGTTAACGTATCTTTCCGGTAGCCAAAGGTGGAATTGAATTGGAATACATCATCGGTTTTTCGCCATTCGATATTCTCCTGTTTATTGACACCATAGCGTACTATCAGTTCATTGCTGAATTTCGTGTTGTCGCTCCTTCGCAGGCGCGTGAAATTTCCCCTTACCAATCCGGTGATCGAATTGACTCCGCCGGCATTCCAGTTAACAAATGCAATTTCGCTTAGATCAAAACCTACCGTATTTTTCTTTTCCCATTTCGACGCAGGTTTTTGAACAATGATAGTGTCAGGTACCTGCGTTACCACTATTAGTGTGTCAGGTTCGGTTTGGGCAAAAGTAGAGGCAGAATAAAGACAAAGAATGAGTAAAATCCGGTGAAGCATTATTCAAATTTTTTGAGATGCAAAAGTCGGCATTTTCAATAAGCTTTGAAAACTTTTGCAAGACTATCCACACTGAGTTCGACATATGCCTGCTGGTCGGCGAGGGTTCCATGATGTATGAACTCATCCGGCAGCCCCAGGATTTTAATAGGCACATTATAATTGTTGGCTATACTGAATTCGGCTACAGCACTGCCGAACCCGCCCGCAATCACACCATCTTCGACCGTGATTATTTTTTGGAAGATTGTGCAGATACTCGAAAGTGTCTCGACGTCCAACGGTTTAACAAACGAAAAATCATAATGAGCGTAGTCGTCCCGATTGTCTATTGTGTCAAGTGCAGCCGCTACGTTATTGCCTATAAAGCCGTTTGATAATATAGCAACCCGGTTCCCTTTGCGAAGACATTTGGCTTTGCCGATTTCAATAGCATCAAACGGACGGCGCCAATCGACGGTCACACCACGTCCGCGCGGATATCGGATCGCAATTGGATTTTCAAGATTGGCTTGGACGGTATATAAGATATTGCGTAGTTCGATTTCGTTCAGTGGCGAATATATCGTCATGTTCGGTATACATCGCAGGTACGCAATGTCGAATGCGCCCTGATGCGTGGCACCGTCTTCGCCAACAAGCCCCGCACGATCAACGCAGAAGATAACCGGCAAATTTTGCAACGCCACATCGTGTATCACCTGATCGTATGCCCTTTGTAAAAAGGTTGAATAAATATTGCAGTAAACGGTCAGTCCTTGGGTGGCCATGCCGGCCGATAACGTTACGGCGTGCTGTTCGGCGATGCCAACATCAAAGGCACGCTCGGGAAATGCCTCCATCATAAATTTTAAAGAACTTCCCGATGGCATGGCAGGAGTAATCCCGATAATTTTTTCATTTTGTGAAGCAAGTTCAACTAACGTCAAGCCGAAAACATCCTGAAACTTCGGCGGTAAATGACTCTCCTGTTTCAGCAGAATCTCCCCGGTATTTTTATCAAATTTGCCTGGTGCGTGATACCTTACCTGATCCTGCTCGGCTTGTTTTAAACCTTTGCCTTTGGTGGTGATAATGTGCAGGAATTTCGGGCCTTTTACCTTTTGTAATCTTTTTAACTCTTTAGTGACCGCAGAAATATCGTGACCGTCAAGGGGACCTGAATAATCGAAATTCAGCGATTTGATCATATTGTTCTGCCTCGGGTTTTTACCCGATTTTACGGCGGTAAGGTACTGTTTTAAAGCGCCGACGCTCGGATCGATGCCGATTGCATTGTCGTTTAAAATTACGAGCAGGTTAGCATCGGTAACACCGGCATGATTAAGACCCTCGAAAGCCATTCCTGCCGCAATCGACGCGTCGCCAACCACAGCAATATGGTGTTTTTGACTTTCGTTTTTTAAATTGGATGCAATCGCCATTCCTAGTGCAGCTGAAATTGCGGTCGATGAGTGGCCAACGCCGAAGGTATCATATATACTCTCACTTCGCGTAGGAAAACCGGAAAGGCCATTCCATTGACGGTTTGTGTCGAAAAGGTCGCGCCTGCCGGTCAGGATCTTATGTCCGTATGCCTGATGCCCTACATCCCATACAAGCAAATCATCCGGGGTATTGAAAACGTAATGAAGTGCGATGGTGAGTTCGACAACACCCAGACTGGCACCCAGATGTCCTTCTTTGACCGATACAATATCGATAATAAACTCCCGAAGTTCCGCAGCCAGAAGTGGTAGTTGATCCTCGTTCAGGAGGCGGAGGTCGGCAGGTGAATTAATCCGCGAAAGCAGTTTGTAAGGCATTTGTTTTTCGAATGAAAGCCAAATTTACGATAATGTTTCTACTTTTACCGACGATCAAACTATGATATGGAAAACATCTTTACCGACGAATACTTTATGAAAAAAGCGCTACAGGAAGCTGAAGCTGCTTTCGAAAAAGGCGAAATTCCTGTGGGTGCTGTCGTAGTAATCGACAACCGCATTATCGCAAGATCGCATAACCTGACCGAAATGCTAAACGATGTCACTGCACATGCAGAAATGCAGTCGATTACTGCGGCGGCGAATTTTTTAGGCGGCAAATATTTAAAGGGCTGTACCTTATACGTTACCTTGGAGCCTTGCCAGATGTGCGCCGGGGCACTATATTGGAGCCAGATTTCGAGAATTGTTTTTGGTGCGCGCGATGAGCAGAGGGGGTTTTTGAGTATGGGCTCCAAACTTCATCCGAAGACGGAGGTTATAAGCGGCGTTATGGCCAAAGAGGCGTCGGCATTAATGCGGACGTTTTTTTCTGAAAGAAGAAAAATTTAACTGGATAATTATTCTTTAAATGGTTGAAAGCAAATGCTTTTAGTTATATTTAACAGAATTTTAAAATTTTATGCTATGACAAGAAAACTACTCCTTTTGATCTGCGTATTGTCGATTTCGCTGCAATCTTATGCGCAGGCAACGGCTAATCCGGTGCCGAACATCCAGCAATGTAATTTCGAAGTATTCGATTTAACGGTTCAAACCCCTATTGTTTTGGGAACTCAAGATCCGGCTGATTTTACTGTCGATTATTTTCTATCGCAGGCCGATGCTGAAAATAACGTTAACCCAATTACTGACCCTACTTTTTTTGTAGGTGGGATGTTCAACATGATTTTCATTCGGGTTACGAACCTGCAGGATAGTACGTACGCGATTACGCAATTTACCGCATCGTGGAATTTCTCTCCACAGCTTCCACAATTTAGTGACGTTGTTGTTTGCGATCTTCATACTTTGGCAGCACTTCCGGCTAACACTTTTTATTTTACGGGCCCGAATGGAACCGGGACAATGATTCCACTAGGCACTGTGATTACAAGTACAATGACTGTTTATGTTATTGCTACAAATGGAGAGTGCTCAACAGAGGATAACTTTCAGGTAACGGTTTTAAATACTCCGGAAGCAAATGTGTCCGACGTGTTTGCCTGCGAATCATATACTTTACCAGGATTGCCAACGGGATATAGTTATTGGACAATGACAGGTGGAGGTGGAACGCAGTACGCTCCCGGTCATGTAATTACCGAAACGACAACTATTTATATTTGGGCCGAGACAAGTACCGTTCCTAATTGTACAAACGAGCAGGCGTTTACAATAACCATCGGGATTCCCGAGGTCTCTTATGAACCACTCTTAGCATGTGATCCGAACGATGATGGTATGACATCATTTAATCTTAGCGAGGCTGTATCTTCAATTACTATACAACCCGGGATTATGGTTACTTTTCATGAAACAATGGTCGAAGCTGCCAATGGCATGAATGCACTCGAACCCAATGCCTATGTAAATACAGTGCCTAATCAGCAAACGATTTACGTGCGAACAGAATTCTTTAATCAAGATTGCTTTGCCGTCAGCGAACTGCTACTTGTTGCTATAACTTGTTCAATAAGTTCGATTTCGGGAACCCTTACTTTCGACGCCGATGCCGATGGATGTTCTGCTACTGATTCCACGATGAACACAGGACAAGTGAGGCTGACAAATGATGGCTATGTCGCATACTCGTATGTAAATGCATCAGGTCAGTATAACTTCTCGAATGTACCAGTGGGCGAGAATCTTATTACTCCAAATGTGTTGCCAAGCGGCTTCACAAGCACGCCCTCAACAGAACTTGTTGTAATTGCCGATAATGATTCGGATGCAACAGCTGATTTCTGCGTAACGGGACCCGCACCTGTGAATGATGCATCGATAGTAATATCGAGCTGGATGGCGCCGGTTCCGGGGTTTTCAATGAATTATATTTTGAAAGTCATCAATGCGGGCAGTACTACGCTCAGCGGAACAGCAACGTTTACATTCGATGACCAGATGTTAGCACTTTCAGTGGCCACGCCTGCACCATCAGCTCAGACAGCGAGTACCTTGACTTTCACATACAACAATTTGGCACCGTTCACGCAAATTACATATAGTTTACATTTTATGGTATTTCCACCGCCGACGGTAAACTCGGGTGACTTATTAATAGCCTCGGCGGGTACAACGACAAATCTACCCGATGCCAATTTGGAAAACAATACAATCACTTTACAGCAAATGGTTGTCAATTCATACGACCCGAATGATATCACTGTTCATGAAGGGCCGTTTATCACTGAAGCACAAGCTGACGGATATTTACACTACACGGTTCGATTCCAGAATATGGGAACCGCACCGGCGGTGAATGTCCGGATTGAAAATGAACTGGATGCCAATTTAGACTGGTC
This sequence comes from uncultured Flavobacterium sp., assembly GCA_964563275.1. Taxonomy (GTDB): domain Bacteria; phylum Bacteroidota; class Bacteroidia; order Flavobacteriales; family Flavobacteriaceae; genus Flavobacterium. Next base: position 132 of record CAZLWZ010000013.1, on the reverse strand, counting down.
GACTTTTATGCCAATTGCTTCAAGCCATACCTACCAAGCCGAGCGGTCAAATGGTGATTTAACGTTCCGCTTCAATAACATTATGTTGCCGGCCGAGCAGGTCGACGCACCGGGAAGCCATGGCTGGATTAC
>CAZLWZ010000012.1:0-14413 GCA_964563275.1 uncultured Flavobacterium sp. | reverse complement strand
CGGGTCACTTCTTTCATCGACATAGGAATCGATATGAAGATTGTACTGCTTCCCGGTCTGATACATAAACTGCCATAATCCTGTGGCTCCCATCCGAGATACCGCCTTAGGGTTTAGTGCCGATTCGACTACAGCAAGATATTTTATTTCAAGTGGCACATTCTGCTTTGCAAGCGCTTCCTCGAACATCGGGAAATAATATTCGGAAATAGCCATCAGCCTTTCGAACGATCTTTTGCGGTTTTTCAAAAAAGACTTGATCACATTTTCAAGTCCCTGATTGTATTCGATATTAAAAGGCGACCTGGCATCCATCTCCTTTAGCCTCGCTTTCAGCAATTCGGTCGATAGTTCATAATCGACCGCCTGATCGATATCCATCTCGGTGATGTCGGCACTCAGGTCATTATAAATATCCAGATTCGCCAGTTCGTTCATCCAGAGACTATCGACACAAGAAGCAATTTCATCATGTACAAAGGATTGTTTTAACGAATCGAGATAGGTAAGTTTGGGTTCCTGCACAAAGGAATCCTGTGTATAACTTTGTTGTCCGATCGCATTTAAAGAGCATAGGGACAAAAAAGAAAGTGCGGCATTTTTTAAAGTCATGTTTACGTTTTTATTATGTTTTTTAGCCTCGGGGCTCGGTCAAAAAACCTTTATTCGTACTCTCATTTCAGAACGTAAGGCGCCTTTGTAATTTTCTCAACAGATTATCAGTCACCTGCATACAAATGCAAACATAATAATCCTGTAACAAAATCACGTAAATATATAACTTAAAGTTATTCTAAAAATTGTCAACAAAGGCTAGTTTTCTAATATTGCGTCGATTCCGGGAAGCGATTTTCCTTCGAGCATTTCGAGCATTGCACCACCGCCTGTCGACACGTAACTCATCTGATCCTGAAGCCCAAATTGCTTTACCGCCGAAACAGAATCGCCGCCGCCAACTAACGAGAACGCCCCGTTTTTAGTAGCTTCGGCAATTGCCTTTCCTATTTCTATAGTTCCGGTAGCGAATTTTGGCAATTCGAACACGCCAAGCGGACCATTCCACAAGATTGTCCTGGATTCAGAAATCACCTTTTCAAAGTCGCGTAGCGATCCAGGCCCGGCATCGAGACCCTGCCAACCCTGCGGTATATTACTTACACCGACGACCTGCGTATTGGCTTCATTGCTAAATGCATCGGCTGCAACAACATCAACGGGAAGATGCACTTTGACATTACTTTGTTTGGCTTTCTGAAGTATTTCCAACGCCAGATCGAGCTTATCATCTTCGCAAATTGAATCACCGATATTTCCGCCCAGTGCTTTTATGAAAGTGAAGGTCATACCACCGCCAATTATCATATGATCCACTTTATCCAGGATATTTTCAATAACAGTAATTTTCGAAGATACTTTTGATCCTCCTAAAATAGCCGTAACGGGCTTTTCGCTGTTTTTTAATACTTTGTTCAGGCTTTCTATTTCCTGCGCGAGCAAAATGCCAAAGCATTTATTTTGCGGAAAAAAATCGGCTATAATCGTAGTCGATGCGTGTGCCCGGTGTGCCGTTCCAAACGCGTCGTTGACATATATATCGCCAAGATCAGCCAGCTTTTGAGCAAACTCACGGTCTCCTTTTTCTTCTTCTTCATAAAAACGAAGGTTCTCCAGCAGAAGTATCTGGCCACTTTGTAGGCGCGACGCAGCATCCTGAGCTGACTGACCTGCCGAATCTGTTGCGAACTGCACTTCGCGTCCCAATATTTCGGATGCCTTCGTCAGGATGTGCTTCAGTGAAAATTTTTCCTGAACACCTTTCGGGCGGCCGAGATGCGACATCAGTATTGCGCTGCCGCCATCATTCAGAATTTTGTCAATTGTCGGCTTTGCCGCCTCGATACGCGTTGCATCTGTGACATTAAAATCATCGTCAAGCGGAACATTAAAATCGACTCGTATCAATGCTTTTTTGTTCGCAAAATTAAAATCTGTTATGTTTTTCATCGGGAAAGTATTTTTCGATTTTGAAGAAAGCAAATATAACTTTTAAATATTATTCGGGTCGCCAATTTCAGTACATGAGCTGCATGAGCTAATCCTTCTGCCCATTTCCCATAGTTTTAAATATCTTTGCCGTATGCATTTCTCAAATATCCTCGGACAGGATCATATAAAAAGTCATTTGATCAAAACTGCCTCGCAGGGGAGGATTCCTCATGCGCAGCTGTTCGTCGGCCCTGAAGGCTGTGGTACGCTACCAATGGCAATCGCCTACGCTCAATACATTCTTTGCCAAAACACAGGCGATGAAAATACCGGCGGAAACGATTCATGCAATCTCAGGTTTCGCAATTTTTCTCACCCCGACCTGCATTTTGTATATCCGACGGTTACGACCGAAGAAGTTAAAAAGCATCCAAAGAGCACCGATTTTCTAAACGATTGGCGACAACTCCTGACCGACAACCCGTATGCAGGCTTGTTTGACTGGTATCAGACCCTCGGAGTCAGCAATAAGCAGGGTGAAATTCGTGTCGATGATGCACAGGAAATACTTCGGCTGCTTTCTCTGAAATCATACGAAGGTGGTTACAAGGTGATGATAATCTGGATGGCCGAAAAAATTAACCTTGCAGCGTCGAATAAACTTCTGAAACTTCTTGAGGAGCCTCAGGAACGAACTGTTTTTATCCTGATAACCAACAATGAGGAAGATATCATACAGACGATTCGTTCGCGATGCCAGGCGCTGCATTTTGGCCCGCTGCCTGAACAAGTCATCGCCGATGCATTGGTTTCACGTGAAAATATAATTCCACGGGAAGCGCTGCTGATCGCGCGGCAGGCGCAGGGCAATTATAATGCCGCGCTGAAACTGGTGCACGCTAATGATGAACATCCGTTCGAAGAATGGTTTATAGAGTGGGTTCGCGCTGCTTTCCGTGCAAAAGGAAACGCCTCGGCCATAAACGACCTGTTGCAGTGGAGCAACCGCATTTCAACCCTGGGCAGGGAGACCCAGAAAAAATTTCTGGAATACTGCGTCGATATGTTCCGCCAGGCATTGTTACTAAACTATCAGGCACCTTCGCTTGTTTATTTTGAGCCGAAGGTGCAGAATTTCAAACTCGAAAATTTCGCGGCATTTGTCAATGGCAACAATATTATTCAGATATTCGAGGAACTTTCGGATGCAATTTACCATATCGAGCGAAATGGGAACGCAAAAATCATCCTTACCGACTTATCGATTAAATTAACACGTCTAATCCACAAAAAATAAAAATATGTATATCGCTGCAACCTTAGTACTCCTCTTTCTGGCCGTCACCTTTATCCAGTCGGGCTATGATAAAATCATGGACTGGAACGGTAATGTTAGTTGGCTAAAAGGACATTTCGCCGAAACTTTCCTGAAGAACAGCGTGCCGGCAGCTTTAATGGCAATACTGTTACTGGAAGTTATTTCGGGTGTTTTGTGTGTCGCAGGAAGCATACAGGTGCTGACCAACAGCGGCAGGAATTATGCGTTTTATGGCGCCGTATTCTCGTGCATCACCTTAATTTTATTACTGTTGGGCCAACGCGTGGCAAAGGATTATGACGGCGCGCGAACGATCGCGATTTATTTCATCCCTGCGGTAATGGCCGTTAACTGGCTTAGCTAATTCTTTTATTTTATCACACCCGCGGCCAGGCTGGCTTTGAACATCTTTAGTTCATCCCATGTAAACTTGTCGCCATGAAGCTCCTTTAGCCCGTGTAAGGTTTCCGAAGTATAGCCTTTAAATGCGTTCTCCAGCTCTGCAATTTTCTCCTCGGGCAAAACATCGGTGATAAGCACCGTTTCGGATTCGATTAATTTAGCAATATGTCCTCCAATTGTTTGCGGTGTCAGTTTGCGTCTTGCGGCTATTTCTTTGATCGTCAGTTTCTGCAGCCATAACTCGTGCGTTTCCTGCACGGTCGATTTCTTCGGTTCTTTTGGCTTCTTCCTGGCCTTGCGTTCCGGTACGGCAGTCTCATCGCGGAAATGGTCACTCTGGTGCCCCAATTCTTCCCGAAGAGAATCAATCTTCGAGCTTCGGTACGTACGGACATCGGCACTATCGAGATTCTCTTTGCAAATTTCATCGCCCGATGCCACTGTGCGAATCATCAGCCTCGCCCGGAATAACTGCAATACCGCTTTTGTTTGCATCTCCTCCAGATCGTACAACTCGTTTAAAAAGGTCTTTGCCTTCTTTGCCCGCCTCACCTGCTCGAGTTTCTGAAGCAGTTCGGTTACGACGGCGTCAAGCACAGGAAAAAAATATCCAATGGCGGCTTCAATACGCTGACTCACATGCGGCAGATCTACAGGATCAGAGCCAAAGAGCCGGTCAAGTTGCGTCCTGAACGCGTGCGCCGGCTGCTGCAAATTTTCCAGTGTTTCGAGCTGCCGCAGTGCCCAGCTCCTGCTCTTCCCTTTTTCTGACGCTTTGGCTTCATCATCATAACTAAAGCGATGATTCCGCCACTCCTGCAGCAGGTTGCTCCAGTCAAAGCTACGCCGTAGATAATCATGCACAAATCTAAGGGTTTCATCTTGAAGCGACTGCCCAAGTGAATTAACGTCAGCCTTGTTTTCGGAATAAAGCATGACATCCGAATCGTTCGAAATTCCGTTCATTTGCAGCGGAGAAAGCAAAATAAGGCCTTCTAATGAACGTAAACGCGACAGAGCAACATAGGCCTGTCCCGGCAGGAAAACCTGTGACACATCAACCGCAGCTTTGCTAAAAGTTAAGCCCTGACTTTTATGCACTGTGATTGCCCATGCGAGCTTGATCGGATAATGTACAAATGTTCCCAGGACTTCCTCGGCAATGTCTTTTGTGCTGCTGTCAACATAGTACCGGATATTTTGCCATTCGTAGCGTTCGACTTCGATGGTTACATTTTCCTGTTCAAAATAAACGTGGATTTCTCCATCAGACAAAGACTTGATCACACCGGTTTTGCCATTAAAAAAATTCTTCGCCGGACTCGGATCATTTTTGACAAACATCACTTGTGCACCTACTTTTAGCTTCAACAGAGGTTCCACGGGGAAAATCTTTTCCGGAAATTCACCAACGATTTCAGGTTCGAACGTCAGCATTTTTCCGTCAAGATCCTGCAACGCCTGATTGTTAATCGCATCTGCTTTACTGTTATGCGTCGTCAGCAGAATATATCCGCTATGTTCCTTCAGGTCAAAACTTGGCTGCACATACGCGTTCAGCACCTGCATGTCCTGATCCGATATCTGATTGTTGCGCAGATTATTCAGTATATTGATAAACGCCGATTCGGTTTGGCGGTATATTGTAGACAGCTCGATGTAGAGCGGCGGATTTTGTTGAACTACATGCGAATGAAAGAAAAATTTGCCGGCGTAATACTTGCGCAGCACATCCCATTCTTCGTTTTTGATAACTGGCGGCAACTGAAGCAGATCGCCTATATACAGCACCTGCACACCTCCGAAAGGCGCCGCTCGCTTTCGCACCGTTTGCATCATAAAATCAATCGCATCGAGCAAATCGGCACGCAACATGCTCACTTCATCGATAATCAAGAGTTCCATGTTGCGAATGACGGTTTTTTTTAACCCGCTCATCTTAAAGTGCCGACGCAGCGTGTGCCGCGTTTCAAGCCGAACGGCACCCGAGACTTGTGACGGAATTCCCGTATCGGGAATAAACCCGGCAAATGGCAACTGAAACATGGAATGAATAGTAACACCGCCAGCATTCAGGGCAGCGATTCCTGTTGGCGCTACAACGACGGTGTTTTTGTGTGTGGTACGGATTATTTCCCGCAGAAGTGTTGTCTTTCCCGTGCCGGCCTTCCCTGTTAAAAATACTGACCGGCTGGTTTGATTAACAAACCGCAACGCATAATTGGCAGCTTCAGATAACGATTCCATATGGCGTGTAATTAATGCGGTAAATTAAAATAAATATTTGAAAATAAACATGTTATAAATAAAAAATGCCTCCGGGATCGAAGGCATTTGTAAATGTATGTACTACTATTTCTCTTCAGCAGCCGTTTCAACCTTTTCATCGGATGTTTCCTCCTTTTTGGCCGCCGGCTTGTATTTCTCGTTAAGCTTTTTCACAAGCTCATCGGTGATATCGTACTTGTCCTCGGCATACAGGATTGAAACTGCTTCGCCAGTACCGTAGATATAATCATATCCCTGCTCTTTACCGTAATCTTTTATAAACTGTTTGACTGTTTTGACGAGCGTATCCATTTCAACTCCGCTTTCCTGCTGAAGTTGCTGCAACATCGCCTGTTGTGCATACTGTAGTTCACGCTGCCTTCTTTCGAGCGGCGCACTGTTTTGTTGTGCCCAGATTTGCCCGTATTGACGCGCCTTCTCTTCAAAGTCGGCCGCATCTTTACGAAAACGTGCCGCTTCTGCCTCAAGCTCTTTGCCCATTTCGTCGGCGCGGTTTTTATATTTAGCATCAATATCTTTCGCCTCGGTATACTCTTCAAGAAGCTTGTTGGTATCTACATAGGCAGTTTTGAAATCATCATTTTGAGTCTGCTGATTGCACGATATAACGCCAAGCGCCAATGCAAGGACAACTATTACATTTTTCATTATAGGAGGTTGATTTAAATTCGGCCGTAAAAGTATAAAAAAAAACAGATTCCGCAACATCGGGTACCACGCGCAAAGTTACGTAGGGTTTTTAATAATATAAATTAAAGATGAAAATTCTGACGTTTTACGCGCTTTGATATTCGATTTCAATCCGATATAAAAAGCTTTTAAATAATTTATCGAACCGGTTTTATACTTTTCCGAAAGTAAACTGACATAAAAGGAGTCGAAAAGCATTGGTTTAACCTTCACCACGTGCAGGCCGTGTTGCTGCGTAATTATCGAAACGGCCTTTTGCGAAAAATGCCAGAGATGCCTCGGAACGTCAAACGCAGCCCAAAATTTGCCGTAATATTGTGCGTCATAGGACTTATAGTTTGGCACAGCAATGTAAATCGTCCCATCGGGTTTCAGTAGTCTTTTAAGCTCTGTAAGCTGGGCGCTGAAATCCGGCACATGTTCCAGTACGTGCCACATCGTTATCACATCAAAAGTGTTGTCAGGAAGTGCGGATGTATCTTTGGCAAACGATACACCTTTGGATTCTGCAATTGCACGGGCCTGCGGACTGGGCTCAATACCTGTTACATCCCATCCTTGAGATTTCGCCTCTTCAAGGAAATCACCGGTACCAGCTCCGATGTCAAGAATTTTACCTGAATTAGATACGGAAATTAAAGCGACCTTTCGCTTAACAGCATGATTCCTGACAAGATGGTAAATTCTCTCAATAACCGTCCTTCTACTCGAGGTGTGCGAAATATAATCTTCGCTTTGATAATACGCAGCTAATTTATCGGCTTTTGGCACTGGAAATGTTTGCAGTAAATCCGCTTCCGAATCGTATAATAGCTGAAACTCCTCCCCGCTTACGGTGTGATCTTTAACGGTAAGATATGATTTTAAATGCATAGAATATGGCGTTAATGCCCTATTTTGAATGAGTTAGCTGTCAGGTTCCACGTGAAACACTACCTGCCCATATATATAAGCAATACGGAAATGTCGCTTGGAGAAACACCTGAAATACGTGAGGCCTGCGAGATCGACACCGGTCTAATTGCAGAAAGCTTTTGCCGTGCTTCGTATGACATAGATTTGATTTGGCTGTAGTCAAATGATTCAGGAATCTTAACGTCCTCAAGCCTTGTCAGTTTATCGGCATTATTGCGCTCTTTTTCTATGTAACCTGAATATTTCACCTGAATTTCCGCCTGCTCCAGAATTTCGTGGTCAACATCATTCTCGTCGATATATTGTTTGACGCGTTCAAATTTCACAATATCGTCCAGGTCAATCTGCGGACGAGAGAAGATTTTAAACATTTTATCAGATTGAGTGACTTCAGCACTGCCTTTTTCTCGTAATACCGGATTCACTTCAGCAACAGAAACGCTGGTTTCGCGAAAAAATTTAACCAACTTTTCGCTTTCTGAAAGCTTCTTTTCCATACGTTGCATCCGTTTATCGGAAGCAAGCCCGATGGCATGTGCAATCGGCGTAAGACGTATATCGGCATTATCCTGCCGTAAGAGCGTCCGGTATTCGGCTCGAGATGTAAACATTCGGTACGGTTCTTCGGTGCCTTTTGTAATTAAATCGTCTATCAAAACTCCTATATACGCTTCATCACGCTTTAGTACCACCGGCTCTCTCTCCTGCACCTTCAGTGCGGCGTTAATTCCAGCCATCATTCCCTGCGCAGCGGCCTCTTCATAACCTGTCGTACCATTGATCTGGCCAGCGAAATACAACCCTGAAACCAGCTTTGTCTCGAGCGTATGCTTCAATTGCGTAGGTGGAAAATAATCGTATTCGATAGCATATCCGGGCCTGAAGAATTTTACTTTCTCAAATCCGGCAACCGACCTCAGCGCCTTAAACTGGATATCTTCCGGAAGTGAAGTCGAAAATCCGTTGACATAAACCTCAACCGTGTCCCAACCCTCCGGCTCGACGAACAACTGGTGACGTTCTTTATCAGCAAAGCGATTTATTTTATCTTCAATTGACGGACAGTACCGTGGCCCGATGCTTTGTATCCGTCCATTAAACATCGGCGACCGATCAAAACCTTCACGGAGAATATCATGCACATCAGTCGATGTATAGGTCATGTAGCAGGATTTCTGTACCTGAAGCGGCTTTGTTTCATCGGAATATGAAAACTTATCTGGACGTTCGTCGCCACGTTCTTCGTTCATCCTAGTGTAGTCGAGAGAACGACCGTCGACTCTTGGCGGCGTGCCGGTTTTCATGCGTCCCGACTCAAATCCCGCCTTTATTAAGTCTTCAGTAATTCCGTATGCTGCACTTTCACCGGCACGACCTCCTCCATACTGCTTATCACCGATATGTATCAAACCGTTCAAAAAAGTACCGTTGGTTAAAACCACCGATTTAGAACGAATTTCGATTCCCAGTGAAGTTTTAATGCCGGCGACCCGCCCGTCTTCAATTATTAAACCCTTTACCATTTCCTGATAAAAATCCAGATTGGGAGTCCGCTCAAGCATTAACCTCCACTCTTCAGCAAAACGCATACGATCGCTTTGAACTCTGGGAGACCACATTGCAGGTCCTTTCGACTTGTTCAGCATCTTGAACTGTATCGCGGTTTTATCGGCTACAATTCCCGAGTATCCTCCCATCGCATCGATCTCACGCACAATCTGCCCTTTGGCAATACCACCCATCGCCGGATTGCAGGACATCTGTGCTATGTTCTGCAGGCTCATGGTTACCATCAGCGTTCTGGCACCAAGATTCGCGGCCGCCGCTGCTGCTTCCGATCCTGCATGGCCCGCGCCCACCACTATTACATCATATTCTTCAAACATCATCTTTAGGTTGTTCCACGTGAAACATTTTCATTTTCTCATCTTCTTTCGCTCGCATAGTCGCGGATTCACCTTCGGTCTTATCGCCATAGCCGGCATAATGAAGAACCCCATGTGCAAGGACTCTCAGCAGTTCGTCCTCAAACGACACGCCAAAATCAGAAGCGTTGTCCGCCACGCGCTCCACTGATATAAAAATATCGCCGTGTAGTTCATTTCCTACAGAGTAGTCAAAGCTTATAATATCGGTCAGGGTGTCGTGCTGTAGGTACTCAAGGTTCAGTTTATGCAGATATTCATCGTCACAAAAGATATAATTGATATCGCCCTCAGACTTACCCTCTGACGCGATTACCGCAGCGAGCCAATGTCTATAGCGTTGTTCATCTTCGAGCGTGAAGTCGTTTTCGTAATTAAAACTAATCATTGTTGAAATATTCCTGTACCTTCCGGTTGAAATTGGAGCGCAAAGGTAAGCTTTGCCTGTTTAATATTTCAACGCTGTTTAAATAATCCTGTAAAGCAGGCGGCAGTGCGTTTGCTTTGTTATTAAAATCTCTTTTAGCCCCTTCAGCCTGGCGCTTCTTCTCTTCCCCCTGCTGCTGTACCGCCTTCTCGAGTTTCAGCAACTCGTATTTTAAGTTCAGCGCCTTCTGTAGCGTTTCATTATTGAACCCCTTGTTAAGAAGCTGCTTCTCAATCATTTTCATCTGAGACAAAGCATTCTGTCCGGCACCTCCTAATCCATGTTTATTTAGCTCATTTTGCAATGCTTCACGCAGTTGCTTCTGCTCTTTGTATATTTCCATAATAGCCCGCGCATCGCCTTCTCCATCGTCGCCGCCTTCGCCCTGACCGCCGCCACCCGACTTCCCGTCCTCGCCACTTTTGCCTTTCTCTCCCTGGCCCGGCTTGTCTCCAGGTTTTTGACCGGGCTTATCGCCGGGCTTCATGCCGTCTTTCATCTTTTCACCCAGCCCTTGCTGCTTCTGTATGATGTCGGGAAGCTGCATATCTCCCGGACTCTGCCCCGGTTTAGGCTTGCCTTGACCCGCGCCCGACAACGACATCTGCATACTGTTAAGAATGTCACTTAGAAAATCGGCCAGCTTATTTGCGGCGGTGATAGTGTACTGCTGATGCGAGACGCCCTTAGGGACATAGGCCTCTGCCAGACTTTCGAGCGATTTATCCAAATTATAGTGAACATTGCCTATTTCTTTCGTTATATCTTCGGCGATCATAGGGTTGCGCAGTGACATCGCAAACAGACTGTCATCGACGTGCCTGAACTGCAGCCTGAGGTCCTGCTGCAACTTGAGGTTCTTATTGAATGACGGCGAGCCGCGTTTTATTCCCTTAAATTTGTCCATCAGGTCCTCCTGTGAGAACGAAAACGCAAGCAGGTTGTCCAGTATCTGCCTCAGCATCTTTACATCTTCCTCAAGGGTTTCCATTTCGCCGCCAGCCATCGATGATTGCATACTCTGGCTCATTTCCTTCATCTGCTTTGCGGCACTCTTCTGCTTTGGCTTGGCTTTGCCCGCCTCATCTTTCTTTAGCTGATCTGCGGCTTCTTTCAGGTCTTCATCGATGTTCTTCGCTTTTTGGTCATCTTTAGGAATATCAAGCGGCGACTTCAGCTCCTTGTTTTCCTTCTGAAGGTCATCGAGTTCCTTCTGAATATCATCAAACTCTTTATTGATTTCGTCCTGTTTCCCGCTTTTATCATTTTCAGTACTATCAGCAAGCTTCTCTTGTTTTTCCGCAAGCTTTTCCAATTTATCGGCCAACTGCTCGGCCTTCTTCTCTACATAATAACGCTTGGTAAGCTCAACAAGTTGCTCCAGGTTCTTTGCCTGATTCTTGCTGTTTTGCTTAAACTTATCAAGTTTTTCGAAAAGCTCCTCTTTGTTCAGCTTATCATTCAGTTCCTTAAGTTCATCCAGCAGTTTTTGATTCTTTTCAAGGTCCTTCTCCGACTTTTCAAGTCGTTTCTGAAGTTCCTCTTTCATCGGGTCCTTGTCCGCACTCTTTAGTTTATCAAGGTTCTCCTCCAGCTTCTTCGCAAATTCTTTCATCATCTCGTCCTGCTGCTTCTGACGTTTGATAAATTCATTCACTTTTTGCTGGTCACGGAACTCAAGGTTGTCCTTCTCTTTTCCTGTCTTCTGAAGTTTCTCAAGTTCCGACATTTGCTTGTCCTGATTCTTCAATGATCTTTCGAGGCTGTGAATGTTTTCGCTCTGCTGTTGCAGTTCCTGATCCTGCTTCTCCTGATCGGTTTGGATACGATCGCTAAAAACCTCCGACTTCGAGCTCTTACCGCCATGAAGTGCATCATTGTCGAATACCTCAAAGTAATAGTCATATGACACACCCTGATCTACAGGCAATGTCGACGGAAACGAAAACACAAATTGATCATAAATGTCCTTTTTCACGGGTAACAAAGCTTTTTTGGCAGCATCAGTTTGATCTTTAGGATAATACACAATTTGCAGTTTTGACAAGCCATAGTCGTCACTTACCTGCCCAAGCACAAAACTCTTTCCCGCTGCCAGACTATCGGGTGCATTACTTGCTTTAATTACAGGAAACTGATCTTTTATCACAGCGATATGATAATCTAATCGTTCGTAATCCTGTACCTTATCGTTTGAAGTTTTTATTTGATAGTCTGTGTTTTTGAAAATGCTCCTCGACAATGAAAAACGATTATCATCTTTAGAAAATAGCAGATTTGCCGCCGCATCTGCCCATTCTACTTTTTGGGTCGAAACGGTGTTCATCTGCCAGGTAATACGGGTACCTTCGGGAATGATGGCATTTCCTGTTCCTTTTAGTGTCTCCGACTTCCGTCGCAAATATCCCGGAAAATCAAGCCGCATTTCAAAATCCGCTATTGATGGAACAGCAATCACCGCAAGTTCATAATCCACTGATGAAACATTATTGGCTTCCACGTGAAACGACACATTTGACGACGGCGCCGGTATCCTGAACTGAAATTCACCCGCTTTTACCGATTCCATGAAGTAACTTTCATTCCCAATAAAAATCATCGCACTCTCGGGAACAATATCGCCTTCGGTTTTAACGCGCAAGATAAAATCCTTATTCTGCTCCGTTTGAAGGTTGTGATTCAGTATCACGAACTTAAACGGCGCCGGTGGAAGGTATTGCTGTTTGTAGTTGACCACCCGGGTGAGGCTTTGCGATAACATGGCGCTGTTGCCGGATAAGTAGAAGAAAGCAAAGAACAACAAAGGAATCAACGCAAGGGGAATGTATTTTTTATTGGATTTATAACTGACGGCGTTCCGAAAAGGCACAGGCTGCAGTGTGCGGGCTTTTTGTTCGATCGAAGCCAGCAGCAATTCCGATTGGCTGGTATCGCCCGATAATTGTAGAAAATTCGTAAGCTTGTCACCAACCTCCGAAAAATGATTTCCTATTATAGCCGATGCCTGAGCATAATTGATTCCTTTCTGAAACCTGAACAACTTAAACAGAGGAAACGCGATGAACCGCAGCAACAAAAAGGTCTCTACTGCGACAAAGGACCAGAAAAGTACGGTACGGCCTCCAGGTTTAAGCCATAAAAAATATTCTACAAACACTGTGACAAGAAGGTAAATCAAACCAAGCCCGGTAAAGAACAGCACGCCGCGCAATAGTTCATTTGTGTAATATTTCTTTATAAAGTCCTCTAGCTTTTTATATATATCGTTGGAAGTGTTCAATTTGGAGTGTTTTTTACAACTGATAAAAATACGATTTTATATGAACAGCATAACGTTAAATAAAATCGAAAACTTTCAGCGCCTCAGCATATACACGTGATATCGTATCTTTGCCCCAAATATTATAATATGACCAAGCAAGTTCGTGTTCGCTTTGCACCTAGTCCGACAGGACCATTACACATCGGAGGGGTAAGAACCGCATTATTTAACTATTTATTCGCCAAAAAAAATAACGGGATATTTTTCCTGCGTATCGAGGATACCGATCAGAACCGGTACGTCTCCGGCGCCGAGGAATACATTTTCGAAGCGTTGGAGTGGCTGGGGATCGCGCCTGATGAAACTGTTGGACAGAACGAAAAATTCGGTCCATATCGCCAAAGTGAGCGCAAACAATTATATAAACAATACGCCGACCAGCTGATAGCGTCGGGATGGGCTTATTATGCCTTCGATACGAATGAAGCCCTAGACTCACATCGGAAAGAGCACGAAGAAAACGGAAAGACATTTATTTATAACCACCATAACCGGTTAAAACTTGATAATTCGTTAACAAAATCAGCCGATGCTGTCGCGGCTCTTATAGCTTCAGGGCGGGAATATGTCATCCGTTTCAAAACCCCGGTCGACGAGACATTGCACCTTCACGACATGATCCGTGGCGACATAAAATTCGATACGAACCTGCTCGACGACAAGGTGCTTTTTAAAAGTGATGGCATGCCAACATATCATCTGGCAAATATTGTCGACGATCATTTAATGGAAACCACTCATGTCATCAGAGGCGAAGAATGGCTGCCGTCGATGCCGCTGCACGTACTGCTGTACCGCGCCTTTGAATGGGAAGCACCTCAATTTGCCCACCTTCCGCTGATCCTGAAGCCGGTAGGAAACGGTAAGCTTTCCAAACGCGATGGCGACAAATTAGGTTTTCCGGTGTTTCCGCTCGATTGGAAATCGGCCGAGGGAGTGTCATCAGGGTATCGCGAAGCGGGGTATTTTCCTGAAGCCGTTGTGAATTTTCTTGCGCTTTTAGGTTGGAATGACGGCACCGAAAAGGAATTGTTCTCACTTGACGAACTGGTTCAGACATTCAGCCTCGACCGCGTCCATAAGTCGGGCGCAAAGTTCGATCCCGAGAAAAACCGCTGGTTTAACCATCAATACCTTAT
>CAZLWZ010000011.1:0-14440 GCA_964563275.1 uncultured Flavobacterium sp. | reverse complement strand
GACAATTGGCACTGGTGGTCAATTTAAATGCAAAACGACCTTTTATGAAAGAAAGAGCTACTTTGAAACAAATTGCAAAAGACTTACATGTTTCGGTCTCAACTGTATCCAAAGCGCTTAGCGACAGCCGTGAGATCAGCTCTCAGACAAAAGCAAAAGTTAAAGAGTACGCAAAGCTGCAGAATTACCGGCCCAACGTTAGCGGTTTGAACCTTAAGAACAGGAAAACCAAAAATATTGGTGTGATTATACCAAATATTCTCAACTCATTTTTTGCTAAAGTTTTTAGTGGTATCGAAAGTGCCGCTGAAAAGCGCGGTTACAATTTGATTACGTGCATTTCAAACGAATCGCTGACGAAGGAGATTCACGCACTTGATATGCTCAGCAACGGTACGATTGACGGATTCATAGTCTCCATTTCCGAAGAAGCGCAGAAGCTTCAGTCCTACGGTCATTTTACGGATATTATAAACGAAGGAACGCCAATCGTGATGTTTGACAGAATTTCCGAACAGGTAAACTGCGACAAAGTTATAGTCGATGATTTCGATTCGGCCAGCAATGCAACGCAGTACTTAATCGATAGTGGTTGCCGAAAAACGGCGATACTTTCAACCATCGATAATCTCAGTGTTGGTAAATTGCGCGCCAAAGGGTATTTTGAGGCACTTGAAACTAACGGTATCGCAATAAATCCCGATTTAGTGGTTCTGTGTGATTATGCTTCTGATCTGGATGAGCGGCTTCAAATGTTGTTTGAGCAGGATCTCGATGGAATTTTCGCTCTCGACGAACACGCGTCGGTATCAGCTCTGAAATTTGCATTGAAAAAAGGATTGAAAGTTCCGGACGATGTTTCTATTATTGGTTTCGCTGACGGTGTTTGGTCGAGGCGTTTGACACCGAGCCTATCCACGGTAAGTCAACACGGTCCCGAGATAGGTGCCGCCGCTGCCAATCTGCTTATTGACCGCTTGGAACGCGGGCAACAAGATGACCGCGAATATAAAACCACTATTATCAAAACAGAACTGCGCCACCGCGAATCTACCCTGAAGTAATTTTTGAAAATTTTAAGTGGATGTACCGTCTGAGGCTTATAAAATCAGGAAACCAAAAACCTGTTTTGTCCATGCGCAGTTGCAATGTCGTAACGTCATTAGTTTGATGTTTTTTTGAAACTGGTTAATTGTCCATTCCGAATATTCCCGTAGTTTTGCACCTCTTATGAAAAGAGCAATTTCATCATTCACTAAAGTTACTCCGCCCTGAATCAATTCTCCTGATTCGGATCGTATTTGTTTTTAATTCTCTGGCGGATATCCGTTATCATCCATTTTTTATGAAAAAGATTATTAATTTATTTGATGTGCAACAGCGCATGAACCTTTTTGATTTTAAACAAAAAGTTAACTATAAGACTGAAATTTTATCGGGCTTGACAGTTGCATTGGCACTTGTTCCCGAAGCGATCGCGTTTGCGATGATTGCCGGATTTTCGCCGTTAACCGGATTATACGCAGCTTTTGTGATGGGGTTAGTCACTGCAATTTTAGGCGGGCGACCAGGTATGATTTCAGGTGCCACGGGTGCCATCGCAGTTATTTTTGTTGGTTTAATTCTCGAGCTGCGAAACACATTTCCAGGAATCGACTCCGAAACAATTTTACAATATGTTTTTGCAACGGTGATCCTCGGCGGCATTATCCAGATTCTTGCCGGAGTCTTCAGATTGGGTAAATTTATCCGACTTGTTCCACATCCCGTGATGTTTGGGTTCGTAAATGGTCTTGCAATTATTATCTTCATGGCGCAGTTCCCGAATTTTTACGATAAAGCGACCGGAAATTTATTGCAGGGAGAAACGCTAACAATTATGATCGGGCTGGTTTTGCTTACGATGTTAATCATATGGGGACTGCCGAAACTCACCAAAATTGTTCCTTCATCACTTGTTGCCATTTTAGTGGTATCGGCTCTTGTCATCGGATTTGGCATTGATACACTAACTGTGGCCGATACTTTGAATCCGGGCGAAAGCATCAGCGGAGGTTTTCCGCCACTCACAATTCCGATGATTCCGTTTTCGATTGAGACATTGCAGATAATACTGCCGTACGCACTTATCGTTGCGGTCGTGGGATTAATTGAAAGTTTGCTTACGCTGAACCTGATTGATGAAATTACTGAAACACGGGGCCGAAGCAATAAAGAATGTATTGCTCAGGGAACTGCAAATATTGCTTCAGGATTTTTCTCCGGAATGGGCGGTTGTGCTATGATTGGTCAAAGTCTGATAAATACATCGGCTGGCGCAAGGACCCGTTTGTCGGGAATAGTTGCCGCGGTGACACTGTTGGCTTTTATTATGTTCGGATCAAGTTTGATTGAGCAATTGCCGATGGCGGCGCTCGTCGGATTGATGTTTATGGTGGCAATCGGAACATTTGAATGGGCCAGTTTCCGTACTTTCCGGAAAATGCCAAATTCCGATGTAGTTGTAATGGTATTGGTGACCTTGATAACCGCGATTACCCACAACCTTGCAGTCGCCGTACTTGTTGGCGTTATACTGGCAGCGTTGGCTTATTCGTGGGAAAACGCAAAACGGATCCGCGCGCGCAAATTCATAGATGATAATGGCGTAAAGCATTACGAAATTTTCGGTCCGTTATTTTTCGGATCGGTAAAGGGATTTGCTGAAAAATTCGATGTTTCGAATGACCCTGATGAAATTGTGATCGATTTTAAGGACAGTCGCGTCGCCGATATGTCGGCAATCGAAGCGCTGAATGTACTGACTCATCGGTACGCAAAAGTCGGAAAGAAAGTTCATCTACAGCATTTAAGCAAAGACTGTGTTTTGCTATTGAAGAATGCGCAAGCCATCATCGATGTCAACATCATCGAAGATCCTAATTATAAGGTAATGATTGATAGGATCTAATGCAGAATTTCGCTACTAAAAATGATCGGTGGCGAAATCCGCACAATAGCTTTTTATCATATCCCGAACACGTCTGAATTCATCCATTATCTGATCCTCGGTTCCCGTGGCTTTTGCAGGATCAGGAAAATTATAATGGAATTTTTCTGCACTTGTAGGGAAGAACGGACACCGCTCTTTTGCATTGTCGCATACCGTTATGACGTAATCAAAATCAATATCTCGGTATTCATCAATGTTGTTTGACGTGTGACTCGAAATGTCGATTCCGTCTTCGCGCATAATTTGAATCGCTTTCGGATTTACGCCATGGGTTTCGACGCCGGCACTATATATTTCGGCTTTATCGCCTGTATAAAATCGTAAATAACCTTCGGCAATCTGGCTTCGGCAACTGTTGCCGGTACACAATACCAGTACTTTTTTCATATTGTTTCGGTATAATATTTTCGTCTGAAATAAAATGCAAGATTGACAAGTGCGATTAAAGCAGGCACTTCGACAAGCGGTCCTATAACTCCGGCGAATGCCTGACCGCTGTTGATGCCAAATACGCCTATGGCAACCGCGATGGCGAGTTCAAAATTGTTTCCGGTGGCGGTAAATGCGATTGAGGTACTTTTTGAATAATCGGCACCAAATGATTTTCCGATGAAGAAGCTAACTACAAACATAATAGCAAAGTAAATCACGAGCGGAATCGCGATTCGGATAACATCAAAAGGAATTCTGACGATGGTTTCACCTTTTAGGCTAAACATGATCAGTATCGTAAATAGCAGCGCGATCAATGTTATTGGCGAAATGAATGGAACGTACTTTTTATCGAACCATTCTTCACCCTTCAATTTGATCAATACGTACCTGCTGATTATGCCAAGTGCAAACGGAATTCCTAAATAAATTCCAACGCTTTCTGCAATTTGGCCAATGCTTATGTCGATCGCAAAACCATCATAACCAAAATAGGGAGGAAGCACCGATATAAATATATAAGCGTAAAAACTGTACAGCAATACCTGAAACACACTATTCAGCGCAATCAACCCGGCGGCATATTCCCGGCTTCCATCGGCCAGATCATTCCAAACCACGACCATCGCAATGCAACGAGCCAATCCGATTAGGATTACGCCCATCATATATTCGGGGTAGTCGTGTAGAAAAAGCAGCGCCAGCGCAAACATCAAAACGGGGCCCACGATCCAGTTCAGGAATAGCGAAGCAGCAAGAACTTTTGTGTTCCTGAAAACTTCGCCCATTTTTTCATATTTGACTTTCGCCAGCGGCGGATACATCATTAAAATCAAACCGATTGCGATCGGGATATTGGTGGTTCCGACCGAAAAGGAATCGATTACACTTCCTGTTGACGGCATTAGATAACCAAATAAAACACCGATTGCCATGGCAAGAAAAATCCACAGGGTTAAGAATCGGTCGAGAAATGATAATTTCTTACGGTTAACTACCGGAGCACAATTATTTACGGACATAAATTAGATTTAACAGCATCCGCCGCCTGGCGCACAGGAATTAGACTCAGCAGTCATTTCGGCTAGTTTCACTTTAGGCTTTTGTGAAGTTCCACACGCATCCAAAGCAAGGCAAGCGGTTTTCTTAGCCACAAGATTAAAATTCTGTCCATCGAAACCAAGGTCATATTTTCCAATGGTATCCGACTGATATTCGACCTCGATCTCAAAGTCGCCTATGCCCAGAGTTTTTTCGGAGAGTTCAATTATCTTTAGAAGTTTGTTTGGCTTCAACCGATGGTCATAATCATTGGCATCCCAAAGCTGAAAGTTGACGACGGTTTCATTTCGAACCGTTCCGCCACAATCGATAAAGTTTTTTTGGATCAAACCAACTTCGGTTACGTGGAAGTTTTCAGGAACACGTTCTCCATTCGATAATGTGAATGCGACAGTTTCTACCGTCTGCAGCAATTTTTTTATTTCTGATAGTTTCATAACGATATATTTAGGTTAACAACATTTATTTTTGATTTCCAGATGGGAAGATATTTGTCCGAAGAAACTTTTAATAGCATCAAAACCGGTTTCACTTATGCAATAACAAATGGAATTACCTTCAATATTTCCTTTTATAAGCCCGGCATTTTTCAGTTCCTTAAGATGTTGCGAAACGGTGGGCTGCGCGAGCGGAAGCTCATTAACGATATCGCCGCAAATGCAGGTATTGACCTTCAGCAAATATTCGATAATCGCAATTCGCGCCGGATGCCCCAGAGCTTTGGCCAAAGTTGCCAGTTTATTTTGATTCTCGGTAAAGTGATCAGCTTTTGTAGCGCCCATTGTATATTTTTATATTGCAATATTACGATATAGTTTTAAGAGTCAATCTTGAAATTGAAAATATTTTAATATTTTATCCTGAATTTTATCTTTAGTGTGCTTCTAGCCAGTCTCTTCCTATACCCATTTCGACTTCGAGTGGGACGTCCATCACAAAGGCGTTTTCCATTTCGTATTTGATCATCGGCTGTATTTTCTCGAGTTCTGAATTGTGGACATCGAACACAAGTTCGTCATGCACCTGAAGCAGCATCTTGCTTTGCCACTTTTCATCTTTCAGTTTTCGGTGGATGTTAATCATGGCGACTTTTATAATATCGGCGGCGCTACCCTGGATCGGAGCGTTCACAGCGTTACGTTCGGCACCACCGCGCACCATTGCATTTTGCGAATTGATGTCTTTTAAATAGCGGCGCCTGCCCATGACGGTTTGTACAAATCCACATTCACGTGCATTTGCAATCTGCTCGTTGATATAAGCGCGCAATTTTGGGTACGTTTGATAATACGCGTCGATCAGCGCGGCACTTTCACTACGAGTCATTGATGTTTGATTGCTGAGGCCAAATGCCGACACGCCATAAATTATTCCGAAGTTGACAGTTTTTGCATTGCTTCGCTGTTCGCGCGTGACTTCGTCCAACGGAACATTAAATACTTTTGCGGCAGTCGATTTGTGAATGTCTTCGTTGTTGCGGAACGATTCGATCATATTTTCTTCGCCCGATAAAGCAGCGATTATACGTAATTCTATTTGCGAGTAATCGGCTGAAAGTAAAGTGTAATTTTCATCGCGGGCGACAAATGCCTTCCGAATCTGCCTTCCGCGCTCGGTACGAATCGGGATATTCTGCAAATTTGGATTATTCGAACTCAATCGGCCCGTTGCCGCCACGGCCTGCATATAATCGGTATGAACGCGGCCAGTTCGCTCGCAAATTTGTTGTGGAAGTGCCGTGACATAAGTATTCTGAAGTTTTACCAATTGGCGCCAATCCAAAATTTCCTTTACGATCTGGTTATCCAGTGCGAGGAAAGACAGGACTTCTTCGCCGGTCGCGTATTGTCCGGTTTTGGTTTTCTTTTGTTTTACGCCGCCGATCTTTAGTTTGTCAAACAGGATTTCCCCGAGTTGTTTTGGTGATCCGATATTAAACTGCGATCCGGCCTGGTCGTATATGTTTTGTTCGAGTTTTTTGATGTCCTCGGTAAGATCAGCTTCGAGCGACTTCAGGAAATCGGTGTCAAGCCGAACGCCTTCCATTTCCATATCGGCCAAAACCTGAACCAGTGGAATCTCAATATCGTCGAATAATTTCCTGGTTTCAGTTTTATCGAGTACAGGTTCGAAATGTTGCTTTAGCTGAAAGGTGATATCTGCGTCTTCGACCGCATATTCTTTGATTTCATCGATTGGGATTTCGCGCAAAGTCCGCTGATTTTTACCTTTCTTTCCAAGCAGTTCCTCCGGCGATTTCGGCGAATATTGCAGATATGTTTCCGACAGCACATCCATATTATGACGCATATCGGGATTAATAAGATAATGCGCAATCATCGTATCGAATAATTTGCCGGCGACCGAAATGCCGTATCGCGACAAAACTTTAAGATCGTATTTTAAATTATGGCCGACTTTTTCAATCGCTTCAGCTTCAAAAAACGGACGCAATGTATCAAGCGTAGCCTGAGCAATTTTGCGGTCTTCCGACAGCGGTACATAAAATCCTTTCCCGGATTCCCATGAAAACGAGAGCCCGACAAGTTCAGCTGTAAGAGCATCGGCTGTGGTGGTTTCGGTATCGATGCTGACACTTGGTTGCTTCATCAGGTTTTGCATCAGTAATTTCAGAGCAAAATCGGTAGAAACGACCTGATAAAAGTGTTCCGAAGTTGCGAGATCTTTATATCCATCAGTCAACTGAACTCCGGTTTCATCGGCTCCCGCCGAAAAAAGATCGAACTGTTCGCTTTTGACAATCGTCTTAGTTGGCGCCATGCCGGGTTCGACCATCGAATCAGGATTCGAATAAAACAAATTGTTGAATTGTTCTGCCATGCGGCGGAATTCGAGTTCGCGGAATAATTCCTCTACTTTTTCGACATCGGGTTTGGTCAGTTCGTAATCGGCTTCATTGAAAGCAACATCACAATCACAAATTATCGTTGCGAGTTTTTTGGATAAAATTCCTTTGTCTTTGTTGGCTTCGATATTTTCCTTCATTTTGCCTTTCAGCAAATGCGTATTTGCGAGCAGGTTTTCCATGGAACCGAACTCTTTCAGGAATTTTTTAGCGGTCACTTCGCCCACGCCGGGAAGTCCGGGAATGTTATCAACCGCATCGCCCATCATTCCCAGGAAGTCGATTACCTGTTCAGGCCGTTCGATTTCGAATTTTGCGAGTACTTCGGGAACACCCCAAATTTCGATCCCGTTACCCATTCGGGCGGGTTTATACATAAAAATATTATCGGATACCAGCTGTGCAAAATCCTTATCGGGCGTTACCATGAAAACCTGGTAGTTTTGTTTTTCAGCTTGTTTAGCGATCGTACCTATAAGATCATCGGCTTCACAACCCGCAAGCTCAATGATCGGGATATGCATTGCTTCGAGAAGGCGGTGGATGTATGGAATCGCAATAGTTATGGCTTCAGGAGTTTCGCTTCGGTTACCTTTGTATTCGGTAAACATTTCGGTTCGGACAGTACTTCCTTCTTTATCAAATGCTACGGCAAGATGATCTGGTTTTTCTCGTTTTATGACGTCGAGCAGCGAATTCATGAATCCCATAATAGCCGAGGTATCCATTCCTTTCGAATTGATCCGGGGATTTTTAATGAAAGCGTAATATCCGCGAAAAATCAGAGCGTAGGCATCGAGAAGAAAAAGACGTTTTTGTTGTGACATGTTTGCGGAAATTAAGAACCGTAAAAGTAAGTAAACTTTGAAATAATACGGTATAAATTTGTTTGTTGACGAGCGCAGGACGGCAGGATACTTACGTTAAAATTTATGTAATTAGCCGTTTGTAAACGCGCATTCTTTGTTTATTTGCGGAAAAATTATTTATGCTCCGTTGGGTATTTTTACTGTTGTTCATACTTATTGTTGAGATATATTCGTTCCAGGCTGTTAAAGCCCTTACTCGTACTCGCTGGATTCTTATTTCGTACGTAGCGGTTTCGCTCTTGATCAATCTGTATATTTTTTATCAATTATCGCAATTTGACCGGTCGGTGGGGCAAACCCAAAAGACATTGTTCACCATTGGCCTGCTACTTATGACGGTAATCCCGAAATTCGTTATTACTGCCGTATTATTGTTTGAGGATATTTATCGCGTGCTAGCGGGAGTATATTTCCGAATAGCCGGTGTCAGCACGGGAGCCGACTTCTTACCAGACCGGCGTTCGTTCGTGAGCAAAGTGACTTTAGGGGTTGCGGCCGTACCTTTTGTGTCATTATTATATGGGATGACCTTCGGCAAGTATAACTTTCAGGTTGTGAAACAACCGGTATTTTATCCTGATTTACCCGATGCGTTTGACGGGTTTAAAATCATTCATATTTCTGATATTCACTGCGGCAGCTTCGACGATCACGAGAAAATCGACTACGCGATCAGTTTAATAAACGAACAAAACGCCGATCTAATTGTGTTTACGGGCGATATTGTTAATACCCATGCTTCTGAAATGGATCCGTGGGTTGAAACATTTAGAAAAATACGCAAACCAGAGCACGGGAGTTATTCGGTCTTAGGAAACCATGATTACGGCGAATATGTCAATTGGCCATCGGAAGCGGAGAAAGAAGATAATTTTACCGCTATTAAGGATTTGCATCGAAGGATCGATTTTAAATTACTTATGAATGAGAATGTTGTTATCCAGCGTGGCACTGATAAGATAGCAGTGGTGGGTGTTGAAAATTGGGGCCGTAATTTTAAGAAGGCGGGTGATTTGAAGAAAGCTTCTGAAGGATTGTCAGACACTGATTTCAAGATATTGTTGACGCATGACCCAAGCCACTGGGAACACGAAGTGAAGAATCATTCGAAAAATTTTCAGTTGACATTGGCCGGTCACACCCACGGAATGCAATTCGGGATCGAAATACCGGGGTATTTTAAATGGAGCCCAGCACAATACATATATGAACAATGGGCAGGATTGTACGAGTTTTCGCGAAGGTTTGTCTATGTAAACCGCGGTTTCGGATTTCACGCCTATCCGGGGCGGGTGGGCATAATGCCCGAGATCACAGTCCTCGAACTAAAAAAAATGAAAACAGAAGCGTGATATGCTAAAAATGTTATATTTGTATCACAAAAGTTTAAATTTAGCACAATTATGTCAAAATTTGGCGAACTAATTAATGCGCAGGTTCCGGTATTGATTGATTTTTATACCGAATGGAACGAGCAGTCGGTTTCAATGCATCCGGTGATTCGGGATGTAGCCGCTGCGCTGGGCGACAGAGCTAAGGTTATTAAAATCGATGTCGATAAAAACCAGGAGCTTGCCGATGCTTTGCGTATCAAAGGTCTTCCTACATTAATGATCTATAAGGATGGTCAGATGATCTGGAGACAATCAGGCGAACTTGACGCCAATACGATAATCGGCCTTGTTCAGGAGCAGATTTAAACCAACACTTCACATTTATACCCTTTTTCTTTTAAGTATTCCAGCGTTGCGGGTAAAGCATATTTTAAATTTTTGTTTGCTTTTACGCTGTCATGAAAAATTATGATACTGCCCGGCCTCAAATTTCGCAGAACATTTTGAAGACATTTTTCAGCAGAAATTTTTTGATCGAAATCGGCGCTCAGAACATCCCACATCACAATTTTATAGCCCTTTTGTATTAGTACATTCGCTTGTGAACTTTTTATTTTGCCATACGGCGGACGAAACAGCTTTACAGTTACATCCGCGGCCTTTTTAGCTACCCGATCAAAAAGCCGTACATCGGCAAGATATTGCGCGTCTTCGGTTCGCCAGCCATTCAAATGATTGTAAGTGTGATTGCCAACTGCGTGACCTTCGGAAAGTACTCGACGGAAGAGATCCGGATTGGCGGCCACATTATTGCCGATACAGAAGAAAGTTGCTTTTGCCCCATATTCCTTCAGGACATCCAGAACCCACGGCGTGGCTTCGGGCACCGGTCCGTCATCAAATGTAAGGTACACGTAATCATCGGGCATATTCCACAGGTAGCGCGGAAACAGCATTTTGATCAGCCGACCAGTTTTAATCCAGTAGAGCGCCATCAGCAAGAGTCGGTTATTTATTCCGGATCGCGCCCAAATCGCGAAAATTTCCTGTTGAAACTATTGAACGTCTCGCGATGCTGCTCGTAGAATTCGGTGTCGCCGCGGTCTTTCATCACCTGAAGCAAATTTCTGTAGCGCTCAATGTCACTGACGATCGTGATCGCAATGTTACTCTGTTCAGAAGGTTTTAAGCCACTATAATATGTAAGGCTTTCATGGTACTTTTTCATCAATACCGTCAGCAAATCACGCGCTTTCTGTTTTTCGCCAACAGCATAGTACCCACCGGCAAATGGCTCGACCATTGTATAATAGCCGAAATAGTCGACAGGCATGTTTTTCATTGCGATCGAAATAATGTTTTTCGCTTTGTCGGTTTTACCTTCGTTGATCAGCTGCTCCATCAGTCGCGCCATATTCGTACGATAAGTGATGCTGTTCTTGCGGGTTTCCGGATCGTGGTATATTTCATCGCTTCCGCTGTTGCCCCATTCCCATCCTAAGACAATGTCATACATTTTATCGGCATCAATCTGACCCATATCAAGCGGACTCGGCGCCTTCTCGAGCGGTGTCCGTACGGGAACAAGCTTGTAAACCATCCCTTCGAGTTGCAGGTAATCTTTCATCCACAGGTAATCGTCGTCGCCAAAACTTCCTCCTGTGAAGTAAATCGGTCGCTCCCAATTATTATTTGCAAGGATGTCCAGCATCATCAAGCGGTTTTTGTAAAGCGCCCTGCCTTTGATTTCGATATCGATGTACGGAACAATTGAATCATAGAATTGAGGAGAGACCACTTTATTGGCGATAACCGCGTCTTTATCGACGGGAATCCGCACTAAATTTGTTGGATAATAGTTAATCATCTGGCCGTTGCCCATTTCGACTTTTGTTTGAGGATCATTGCTGGCGATGAAGTTCAGCCAATCCTTAATATTCCAGCGTGCGTCGGTCTTTTTTATAAATGCGGAATAGTCGAGGTGATCTCCTACATATTGATCATGTGTAAAAGAAATCGGTGCAGCATCGGCTTCATAAGTCTTTCTTTTCATCTGGTCGATGTACCAATCAGTCATAAACAAACCGGTATTAATAATCTTAATATCGGGTCGTACATTTTCGATCTCCTGCGCATACCATAGCGGAAATGTGTCATTATCACCAATGGTGTAAAGGATGGCGTTCGGATCGCAGGAATTCAGGTAATTTTTTGCCATAGCCAGGGCTGTGTATCGATCTGAGCGATCGTGATCGTTCCAATTCTCCGATGCCATGAGTACCGGAGCGGCCAGTAGTGTGGCCAGAATGACTGCCGGAACTGCTATTTTTGGCTGCAGCCATTTCTGAACGTAGTCGTAGATTGCGTATACGCCAAATGCGATCCAGATTGCGAAGATGTAAAAAGAACCAACTAGTGCATAGTCGCGTTCCCTGGGCTCGAACGGGCGTTCATTCAGATAAATTTTCAATACTAAACCTGTAAATAGAAACAGCACCAGTAAAACGTAAAAGCTTTTCTGGTCTTTTTTATAATGAAATACGAGTCCGAGTACAGCGAGAATAAAAGGCAGAAAATAGTACGTGTTGCGGGCCTTGTTATTTTTTACATCAGATGGTAGATTATCCTGTGAACCGAGACGTATCTCATCGATAAATTTGATGCCGCTGAGCCAATTCCCGTCGAGGTTATCGTATTTTCCCTGGATGTCGTTTTGTCGGCCGGTAAAGTTCCACATCAGGTAACGCCAATACATATAACCGAACTGATATTCGAACATAAATCCAATATTGTCAGCCATGCTTGGCTTTTCAATGATCAAGTATTCACCATAAGCTTTAAGGAACGAAATGTAATCTTCGGTATCTAGCTGGTTCGATGCCAGCGCTCGCCTAAACTGTGATACAATCGACACCAACTCCTCCTCGTGTGCATACTCGGGATCAATCCTGAAATCGAGCAATCGAGTAAAATTTATATAATTTTCGGCGTGGTCGGTACTCCACATGCGCGGCAATAGCGATTTATGCGCATCGGAACTATTCTGTTCCGCATTTTTATAATTGTTGGTGATCACATAGCGGCCGGTGCTATAATCACGCTCATAATTTGGCTTTTTGTCTGAATATGGATTATCCGGATCGAGACCTGCAAACATATCGGAGAACTGCGGGCCGTAAAACAGCGGGTTATTGCCATATTGCTCGCGGTTATAGTAAGCAAGAACCTCGGCCGCATCAGACGGCTTGTTTTCATTGATATTTACATTTGCATTTGCACGAATTGGGAGCATCATCCAAGTCGAAAAACCGATCAGGATAAAAAGGATGCAAAGCAACATTGTATTGTATTGCGGCAGGTTCTTTTTAACAGTGTAGGTCAGTCCAAAATAAAATACAGCGATAATCAACAGTGCTACGAAAATTGTCCCGGAATTGAATGGCATGCCCAGGCTGTTCACCATAAATATTTCGGTTTTTCCAAAAAATGCCATTGTAAGTGGCAGCAGCAATTTGAATATGAACAGTAAGATCGCCACCACGATGATATTGGCAATAATAAAGTTCTTGACTGTGATTTTTTTATAGTTTTTGAAATAGTACAGGAATCCTATCGACGGAATCGTGAGCAGCGCCATAAAGTGCACGCCGAATGACAGACCGACGACCAGACATATCAGCAGCAGCCAACGGTTCCCTCTGGGTGTGTGCATGTCCTCTTCCCACCGAAGCCCCAGCCAAAAAAGCAGTGCAATGAATAATGATGCCATCGCATATACTTCAGCTTCAACGGCATTATACCAAAAACTGTCAGAAAAAGTAAATGCCGCCGATGCGACAAACGCACCGCCAAGAATGACAATAGCCCGTGCGGTAGTAATTTCCGAAAATTGCGATATTACTTTTCTGAGCAAAATCGTAGTGGACCAAAACATGAATAAAATGGTAAAGGCGCTCGAAAATACAGATACCATATTGACCATTAACGCAATCGATTCTTTATTCAGTGCAAACATTGAAAAGAACGCGCCGATCATCTGGTACAGTGGCGCTCCGGGCGGGTGCCCAACCTGCAGTTTGGCTGAAGTAGCAATGTATTCGCCACAATCCCAGTAGCTCACTGTTGGCTCTACCGTTAGTGAATATGTAATCAGCGCTACGGCAAATGCCAGCCAACCTATAAGCGTGTTCCACTTGTTAAAATCGAATGTCCCCATAAATGTTGAATCAGTTTGTATGTAAGCAATGCAAAGAAAATGTTTTTTTGCGGAATCGGGAGATGGCAATGGTGTTTTTATGCTTTCTATAAAAATGCCTTCGTAATAACGTCTAAACAACTGCTTTATTGGCGACTATAAAAAGCGTTCTATTTTTACCTATAATTTTATCGGTAAAAGTTTGCCTGAAATAAAATTTGTTCTAAATTTGCACTCGCATTACGCAAGCTGGCCCATGGTGTAATGGTAACACTACGGTTTTTGGTGCCGTCTTTCTAGGTTCGAGTCCTAGTGGGCCAACAAAAAAGCCTCTCATTCGGGAGGCTTTTTTCATTTAATTACTTCTATTAAATCTTAAACGTTATCACTGGCCGTACGGCGTGGTTGACAAGGTCTTCGCTGATGCTGCCGTTAAAGAAGTGCGAGAAACCTGTCCGCCCGTGTGTACACATACCAATCAGATCGGCATTTACAGTGTTTGCGAAATTTAAAATCCCTTTTTCCACATTCACGTCGTTATAAATGTGGACAGAATAATTAGGATAATCGATGCCGGCCAGAAAATCGTTCATGATTTTCTGTGCGATATGAGTGGGCTTAAAGCTGTTAGGTGTGTTGATCATAACCAGATGCAGGTGCGAGTTGAACACGCGCGCAACTTCCAGAAGT
>CAZLWZ010000010.1:0-14840 GCA_964563275.1 uncultured Flavobacterium sp. | reverse complement strand
CAATATTTTTTTTAACCTTCCAAATCCAGGCACAGCGCAATATGATCACACCCGAATATTTAAAAAAAGGCGACACCGTCGGAATATTGGCAACTGCCCGTAAAATCGACGAAACAACTTTGCAGCCTGCAATCAACCTGCTTAAAAGCTGGGGACTGAACGTAGTGCTGGGAAAAACGATCGGCCGTGAGGAAAATCAGCTGGCCGGCGCCGATTGGTATCGTGCCACCGATTTCCAGGAAATGATCGATAACCCGTCGATAAAAGCGGTTTGGGCCGCCAAAGGTGGTTACGGAACAGTTCGGATCATCGACCGTGTCGATTTTTCGAAATTTAAAAATAATCCGAAATGGATCGTCGGCTTTAGCGATGTTACTGTATTGCACAGCCATATCAACAATATGAACGTCGAAACCCTGCACGCGATCATGGCTTTAAGTGTGCGCACAGCAACACCTGCGGCAACCGAATCTATGCGAAAAGCGCTGTTCGGCGAAACTGTTTCATATAATGTTTCGCCGCATCCTTTTAATCGTAAAGGAAAAGCTTCGGGCGAAATCGTTGGTGGAAATTTATCGGTTTTGTACAGCATTTCAGGCTCTGATTCGCAGACAAATTTTGATGGCAAGATTTTGTTCATCGAAGATCTTGACGAATATCTGTACCACATCGACCGTATGCTGATGAACATGAAGCGCAGCGGCCAGTTATCGGGATTAAAAGCCCTGATTGTAGGCGGAATGACGAGCATGAACGACAACGATATTCCCTGGGGGAAAAACGCTCTGGAAATTATTCAGGATATCGTCAAGGATTATAAGTTTCCGGTGCTCTACGATTTTCCCGCCGGTCATATAAAAGATAACAGAACGTTGATCATGGGCCGGAACATTTCGGTTGACGTACACGATAGCGGCGCTACAGTAACGTTTGATGCAAAACAACCATAATTCATGGCTTTCCACAACGACCTCGGAAAACAGGGCGAACAACTCGCTGTAGATCATCTGGCTGAAAACGGTTATGAAATTCTGGAAACCAATTGGACTTTTGACAAAGCTGAAATCGACATTATTGCGCGGCAGGGGGCAACGCTGGCAATAGTTGAAGTAAAAACACGCTCTTCGCTCGATTTTGGACTGCCGCAGGAATTTGTAAAACCTGCAAAAATTAAACTTCTGCTGAAAGCTGTCGATGAATACATCAAGCAGCGCGACCTTGATGTAGAGGTGCGTTTCGATATCATCGCGATCCACAACGACAACGGCAAATTTTCGGTCGAGCACCTGCCGGACGCATTTTATCATTTCTGACAAAACTTTAGAGCAAACAAAGTTTAATATTTACCTATATTTGGAAACTTATTTTTTTAACCTTCTCTAAATGAAGAATTTTTCTGCCCTTCTAGCCCTTTTTTGTATAGTTACCCTTAGCGCGCAAAATAAAATCGCCGATGACATTGCCGCACTGCAATCGGTTAATGCCACTTTTGAATCATATTCGGTACTGACGCCTGTTGCAGAAGTACCGGTTCCTGAAATCAACCGTACAGTTAACAACGCGACTTATGCATTAATTGACAATGCCGGTGTGAACGCTATCGTGGCTGCACGGCCGCAAATAATCAAAATTCAGATTCCGTATAACGGGTCGATGATTGCAGTGTTACTATATAAAGCTGAAATCTCAAATGAAACTTTCCACGTCGCAACCGATAAAGCAGAAGATGTCCCGTACCAGCAAGGTGCGCACTACCGCGGGATTGTACAAAACGATCCAACCTCACTGGTCGCTATGAATTTCTTCCAAAATGAGATGAGCGGTATTGTTTCAACATCTGCCCTGAACAATCTCGTTGTTGGTAAAATTGATAAGCCGTTCAACACGTCGGAATATATTATATATTCAGATGGGCAGATGAAAATACCCAATGATTTCAGATGCGATGTTAAAGACGACGGCGGCAGTGACGACCATCAGCATAATGGCGAGGCTTCACGCGCGGCAATGACTACAAAGTGCGTAACGATGTACTTTGAGATCGATTATGATTTATACCTTGCCAATAACAGCAATGTGACGACCACCGCCAATTGGATGACTTCGGTATTCAATAACGTGCAGACATTATTTTCGAATGATGGTATTTCGACGGCACTTCGCTCGATATTCATTTGGACCGAAGACGATCCTTATACAGGCAACTCATCATCTGATTATCTTTACCAATTTAAAGATCTACGGCCGGTTTTTGACGCTGATATAGGTCAGCTAGTGGGTATTGACCCGGGCGGACTTGGAGGCGTGGCATTTCTTAATGGAATCTGCAACCAGAACAAATATAGCTATTCAGACGTCAATTTAAGTTTTAACACGGTTCCGACGTATTCATGGACGGTACAGGTTATCACGCACGAACTTGGCCACCAGATGGGTTCCCGCCATACGCACGCCTGTGCATGGAACGGTAACGGAACAGCTATCGATGGATGTGGGCAACAAGCCGGTTATAATGAAGGATCATGTGCTGCCGGACCTATTCCGTCGGTTGTTACGAAGGGAACGATAATGAGTTACTGCCACCTTATTTCGGGAGTAGGAATATCCTTTAACAATGGTTTCGGGGCGCAGCCTAAAAATGTGATTGCTTCGACTGTCAATAATGGATCCTGCCTGAGTACCGATTGCGTCAATACCTGCATTAATACAATAGCCGATGTAAGTGCCAGCCAGATCACGAATAATTCGGTTACTGTGTCATGGGCCGAAATCGGTAGCGCCACCACGTGGCAGGTTGCAATTTTACCTGTTAATGGGATTTTCGCAAATTACATCACTAAAACAACACCGTCACATACATTTACCGGATTGAATCCAAATACGTACTATAAAGTCAGGGTGCGGCCAATCTGTACAGGATTGAGCGCTACAATAAGGGAAGTGATATTTGCCACCACCGCCAACTGGTGCGAAGGTATTGTTATAACCGATACCGGTGGAGCCAATAACGACCACGGCAACATGGAATCGTATGTTCGGACGTTCATTCCGGACCAGCCAAACAAGAAGATAAAACTTGAATTCAGCGCATTTGAACTTGAAGAGGATTATGACTATCTGTATATCTATGACGGTTCCGATACATCGGCGCCGCTGATAAACCCTGACGGATATACCGGAACCAACAGCCCGGGAACTATCATTTCAACTGCGCCTGACGGTTCGCTGACACTGCGCTTCGAATCCGATCCGCTTGAAGTTGCCGACGGCTATGTCGCTACAGTAAGCTGCGAGGACAATTTAGCGGTTGGCGATTTCGAACAATTCGACTTTTCATATTATCCAAATCCGACAAATGGAATTGTTCATGTAACCTCGGCTTCTGAGATGACGGAGCTGTCGGTCTATAACATTGCGGGGCAGCTGCTTCACCACAGCAATATAAATGCACTCGACGCCAATGTTGATCTATCAGCGTTTTCGACGGGAACCTATTTCTTCCGACTGAAATTTGGTGATTATGTAAAGACTTTTAAAATAATGAAGCAATAGCAAATTGTTTCAGAATAA
Organism: uncultured Flavobacterium sp.; assembly: GCA_964563275.1. Classification (GTDB taxonomy): domain Bacteria; phylum Bacteroidota; class Bacteroidia; order Flavobacteriales; family Flavobacteriaceae; genus Flavobacterium. Next base: position 11,270 of record CAZLWZ010000010.1, on the reverse strand, counting down.
AAAAAGCGGATTTAGGGTAATGTTCTAAATCCGCTTTTTTTTACTTTTAAAACATCTGCATAATTTCCAATGCCCTACGGACCGACTTGACGTTTTCAAAAGTTATCAGTAGGCGTAAGCCGCCAGGTGTAGTTTTTTCCTTCATTTTGCCGATGCCGGGGTTCTTTTGCACGAACTGTAGCACTTTAGTAAACTGTGGTGACTGGTAATACTCCGACTGCTGATCGGATACAAAATAGGCAATCATCTTGCCTTGTTTCATCACAAGTTTTTCAATGCCCAGTTTACTTGCGATCCATTTTATTTTAATGCTGTTCAGCAGGTCTGCGGCCGGTTTCGGCAAGGCGCCAAAACGATCTTGCAGTTTAGTCTGATAAGCAGCAAGTCCATCCTCATCCTTGATTATACTCAGTTCGTTGTACAAATTCAGCCGCTCTGAAATGTTGTTGATATATTCATCAGGGAACAACAGTTCGAAATCGGTGTCAACCTGAATATCTTTTACATATTCCTTCTCAACATCGTTGTTTTCGTCCTCGTATAGATATTTAAATTCGTTTTCTTTGAGTTCCTCAATCGCTTCATTCATGATCTTTTGATAGGTTTCGAAACCAATCTCGTTGATAAAACCACTTTGTTCGCCACCGAGTAAGTCGCCTGCACCGCGAATTTCAAGGTCTTTCATCGCAATGTTGAACCCGCTTCCAAGCTCGCTGTATTGTGCCAGCGCTTGTATCCTTTTGCGGGCGTCATCGGTCATTGCCGAAAAAGGCGGGCAGATAAAATAACAGAACGCTTTCTTATTGCTTCGGCCAACCCGTCCACGCATCTGGTGCAAGTCTGATAATCCGAAATTATTTGCGTTGTTGATGAAAATCGTGTTCGCATTCGGCACATCGAGTCCGCTTTCAATAATCGTGGTCGCCACGAGCACATCAAATTCACCGTTCATAAAAGCAAGCATCAATTCTTCGAGCTTCTTACCTTCCATCTGGCCGTGCCCGATGCCAACACGTGCATTCGGTACCAAACGCTGGATCATTCCCGCGACCTCACGGATATTTTCTATTCTGTTATTGATGAAAAACACCTGGCCGTTTCGTTGGATCTCATACGAAATCGCGTCTCTGATTGTCTCTTCGCTAAAGCCCACAATATGTGTCTCAATTGGATAACGATTGGGTGGCGGCGTCGTTATAACCGACAGGTCACGCGCTGCCATCAGCGAAAACTGCAAGGTACGCGGAATCGGCGTGGCCGTCAGAGTCAGCGTGTCTACATTGGCGGCCATCGTCTTTAGCTTATCTTTGACATTAACTCCGAATTTCTGCTCTTCATCCACAATCAACAAACCGAGATCCTTAAATTTTACACTTTTATTGACGAGTTGGTGCGTGCCAATTACGATGTCGAGTTTTCCTTCTGCGAGATCTTTAAGCGTCTGCGTCTTTTCTTTTGCTGTGCGGAACCGGTTTAGATATCCGATCGTAACCGGCATTTCTTTCAGTCGTTCAGTAAAGGTTCGGAAGTGCTGGTAGGCAAGAATCGTCGTCGGAACCAGGATTGCGACCTGTTTACCATTATCGACTGCCTTAAAAGCTGCGCGTATGGCAACCTCAGTTTTTCCGAAGCCAACATCGCCGCACACGAGCCGGTCCATCGGGCGGTCGCTTTCCATATCGGCTTTGACTTCCTGTGTCGATTTTAGCTGGTCGGGCGTATCTTCATAAATGAATGACGACTCGAGTTCCAGCTGAAGATAACTGTCGGGTTTATATTGAAATCCTTTTTCTAGCCGCCGCTTCGCGTACAACTGAATCAGATTAAATGCCACATGTTTGACGCGAGCTTTTGTTTTTTGCTTTAACGCCTTCCATGCATTGGAACCCAGTTTATAAATCTTCGGTGGTGTACCGTCCTTGCCGTTGTATTTGGAAATCTTGTGGAGCGAATGGATGCTGACGTACACGATGTCATTATCGGCATAAACAAGCTTGATCGCCTCCTGTGTCTTTCCCTCTACCTGGATTTTCTGCAATCCGCCAAACTTCCCGATTCCATGATCGATATGGGTTACATAATCTCCCACCGAGAGCGTGTTCAGTTCCTTTAAAGTTATCGTCTGCTTTTTCGACTGATTACTCTTAATAATGAACTTGTGGTATCGCTCAAAGATCTGATGGTCCGTATAACATGCAATTTGGTTTTCCTCATCGATGAATCCCTGGTATAAAGGCAACACGACCGTATTGTAGTGATTTCGGATATTTTCGTGGTTTTCCTCATCAAGGCTTTCGAAAATATCGTGAAATCGTTTTGCCTGCGTTTCATTGGAACAGCACAAGTAATTTTTAATTCCGTTTGAATGGTTTTCGCTGAGGTTATTCAGCAATAAATCAAACTGTTTGTTAAACGCCGGCTGCGGCAGTATGTGAAAAATGAAAGTCTGTTTCGGATCGAAAAGCGGTGTATTTGAGAATTCCGCTATGGTAAAAGAGGTCGCTTTTTTATAAAATGAGTCGCGGTTGACGAACAAATGTTCTGGTTCAATGTGCCTGACCGTATTATCAAGCGTGCTATAAGCGTCAACGGCTTTTTGATACAGACTGTCGAGTTTGCTGAACAAAATTTCACTGTCGTTGATCAGCAGTACCGTTTTTGGGTTGATATAATCGAGGAAACTCTCACGCTGCTCATTAAAGAACTTATTTTCGACATTCGGGATTATCGTAATTTTTTTCTTCTTTTCAAGCGATAGCTGCGTTTCAACATCAAAGCTGCGAATGCTGTCTATCTCATTTCCGAAGAATTCGATCCGGTATGGATGATCGTTTGAAAACGAGAAAACGTCGATTATTCCGCCGCGAACCGAAAATTCACCTGGTTCGGAGATGAAATCAACACGCTTAAACTCGTACTCAAACAAAACTTCATTGACAAAATCAATCGACATTTTATCGCCTACCGATACCTTTAACGTGTTCTTGTCAAGTTCTTTGCGCGTCACTACTTTTTCGAAAAGTGCTTCGGGATAAGTGACAATTGCAGCAGGCTTCTTTTTTGAATTGATCCTGTTCAGTACCTCGGCGCGCAGCAGCACGTTGGCGTTATCGGTCTCCTCGATTTGATATGGTCGGCGGTACGAACCTGGATAGAACAATACATGGTCGCTGCCCAGCATTTCCTCAAGGTCGTTCAAATAATATGCGGCGGTTTCTTTATCATCGAGGATGAAAAGGAACGGAAGCTCCGTTTTGTTGAACAGCGCACGCACAACAAACGAAAGTGCTGAAGCGCTAAGGCCTTTCAGGTGAACCTTGTTATAATCGACCAACAGGCTATCGGCAATACGTATAACCTTTTCAGCATTGTCGTAGCGGCTGACTAATTGTGCTTTACTCAAATTATTGCGGTAAAAGAATTTCTTGTTTAGATGTGGGAACGGCTCGGGCTGTATCCAACATTCTTATTAAATCGGATTCGCCTGCTTCCTTAGGGATCATGCTTTTTCGGACGATTTCATCAAACTGCATCTGTACCGAACGCAGTTCGGCGTTAATTTCCCGGATGGTTTCGGCGACTTTTGCATCGGGAATCTGATCCAGGTTCATATAAAGGTCGAGCGAATTGATCTTTGTTTTCAGCACCGCCAGACGGCTCTTCACTTCTGGTTTATTATATCGCACCGGAATATTGGCTGCCAGGGCGTCGGCTTTGGCCGATAATGTTTTAGCTTTTGTCCTGAAGGCACCGATGCTGCTTTGTGGTTTTTGCGAAAGTTCATTTAGCAGCTCGCGCCACTGAGGCCACGTTGAAACCAGGGACTGTGAAGTCGCGTTAAGTGGTTGCGAATTAAATACCCATGCCTTAGCTACATTGTCATATACGGTTTCCTTTTTTTGCTGATCGCGCGCAATCTCGGCGGTCCGCTTTGCCTCGTCGTCACAAGAGGCGAGCGCAAAAGTCAGCAGCATCAATAGCAGGAATCTGTTTGTCATAACTCAGCATTAAGTCGCAAAGTTACAAAGGTAGCAGTAAATTGAAGTGCAGCGGATGTGGCAGAATTATAATTTTGTTAAAAACCGACCATATAATCGCTCGGGAACATAGGGCGAAAACGTTATCTTTGCGGCTTAAAAATCTTCAGAATATGAGCCCCAGGATTTTGATAATCGGCGCGTGCGGCCAGATCGGCACTGAGCTTACAGCAAAGCTGCGCAGCATCTACGGAACTGAAAACGTTATTGCGTCGGATATTCGAAAATTAAATAACGATGTCGTGAATTCGGGACCGTTTGAAGTTGTCAATGCGCTGGATTTTAATCAAATTGAAGAGCTGGTCGAGAAGCATCAAATTGACGATGTTTATCTGATGGCAGCACTGTTATCGGCCACTGCAGAGAAAAATCCGGCATTCGCCTGGGACCTAAACATGAACTCTTTGTTTCACGTGCTGAACCTTGCCAAAGCAAAGAAGATAAAAAAGATTTTCTGGCCATCGAGTATTGCTGTTTTTGGTCCGACAACACCGCGGGAACTGACCCCTCAGTATACAATAATGGAGCCGTCGACGGTGTATGGCATCAGCAAGCAGGCCGGCGAACGCTGGTGCGAATATTATCATAATAATTTTGGAGTCGATGTTCGGAGCATCAGGTATCCCGGGCTGATCAGCTGGTCCACGCCTCCTGGCGGAGGAACAACCGATTATGCTGTTGATATTTATCATAAAGCGCTTGCTGAAGGCAAGTATGAATGCTTTTTATCCGGCGGTACCAAAATGCCGATGATGTACATGGAGGATGCGATTCGTGCCACGGTTGACATTATGCGGGCAGATGCAGAAAAGATTCGGATAAGGTCTTCGTACAATTTAGCTGCGATGAGTTTTACACCTACGGAAATTGCAGCCGAAATAAGAAAGCATATCCCTGCATTTGAAATTACCTACCAACCTGATTTCAGGCAAAAGATTGCTGATAGTTGGCCGGCGAGCATAGACGATAGCAGCGCACGGAAGGATTGGGGCTGGCATCACGACTATGATTTGGAGAAGATGACCATTGACATGCTCAGGCACCTGGCATAACTTCTTTTATTTTTTATCGAGTTTCTGCAGCAGGTTTTGATCAAACGCCTGCTTAAGCTTTATTACGTCGTTCGTATTTTTGTTTGGGATAGTCATCGACAGGACGTAGTGCTTTATCTTCCACTTCCCATCGGTTAACGCCAAAACCCCTGATCCGCGGCACAAATACATCCATCCAGTCAACAGCTCATCAAACCACGCCAGTTTGCCTGATGAGTCAACGTATATATTCCGCTGCACCGGCTGAAAATTCCAGGCGGCACCGCGGTCGAAGTACGGTTTTGCAAAATCTTTAAAATCTTCAACGGACCAGTTTTCAGTAGGATCAGTACCGATGTATCTTGCATCGGTAGCCATCAAACTAAAGTAGGCATCGAAATCGGCGTTTGCGGCAGCTTTGTGCCAGGCATCGAGGGTTGTCGAAACTGCCTGTTCAGCCAACTGGGCTTGTAATGATGACATACACCAAACGCAAAAAAATACAGCTAGATAGTTTCTCATAGACGGCCGTGCTTTCAAAAGTCTTTTTGTCCACGGCAATATAAAAAAAATCTGCGTGTGCGGATCATTCCATCACATGCAGATTAAATCGTGGCTGCTTTTGGTTATTTATGCTGCAGCAGTATTTTTATTGCTGTTTATGTTTCTGATAAAGGAAATCAGTCTGATAAAATAGTAACGTTCCAAGGCGCTGATCCTGATCTTTGTCTCTTTTCCGTCGCGTGTCTGGATGCACAAATTATATCGGTTTTCAGGCAAAAAATCAAGCATCGAACCAAGCAGGTCCTTTAACTGTCCTGATTTGCGTTTGCTTACATACATTTTGCGGATTTTTCCCAGGGGAAACTTATACCTTTTATTACCTGAACGGATTCCGATTGTTTCGTTCTCAATGGATACATAAGGATTTTCTGGAAGGGTAAATGTATCACTCATAATCATGCTTTTTGAAGTTATAAATCCTTTGCTAAACGGGGAGTGTAAAGGAACGACAACTCTCAAACAAGCTTGTTGCAGAATTATAAGGTTTTGTTACAGTTATATAATATTCAGCTTTTCGGGTTCGTGAAGGCGAGGACTATTTTTCCTTTGTAAACCAGTCTTTTATCTTCAGTACCCACTTCGGTTCATCGACCTCATTCTCGAGCAAAAAACTGTACGGGTGAAGCGATGGGATATGGTCACAGATAATCTTAATAATTGCGAACAACGGCAGGAACAATATCATTCCGGCGACGCCCCAAACAAGCTCGCCTAGTACTATTGCCAAAATTGTAAAAATGGGACTTATATTAAGGCTCTCGCCTTCGGCCATCGGTTCAATGATATTGTTATCAATGACCTGAGCAACGATTAATATTACGAGTATAGGTATAATCATATCAGGTGAGCCTCCTACGACAGCCATCGCCAACGGAAAAAAACCGCCAATAAAAGCCCCAACGTACGGCACAATCGTTGGAATGACAGCTATCAAAGCGACCAGAACTGCATTCGGTAGCCCTACTATCGAAAATCCGGTAATATACACAATTGCGAGAAATCCCATTGATATGAGTCGGCCAATCATATACTGCCCTGCAACATGGGTAATTTGCTGCAGCTCCTGCCTGACTTCGTCGCGGTTTTCCTCTTTAACCAACTTAAGAAAAAACAGCTGATATTTTTCTCTTTGCCACATCAGAAAGAAAAAGTATAACAGCACCAGGACAAAACCCGTAAGGATCTGCATCAGTACGCCAAAAAACGATTGGAAGAATTGCCCGCCGGAAGCCGACATTTTGCTGACACCTTTATCGAGGTAGCTGTTCTGCTCTTCGCGCGGAATATCGTAGTTGCTGGTGATCCACTGCTGCACATCCTGTATTAGCTGCTGTCCCTTGGTCTGCATTTGCGGCCAGTCATCTGCAAGGCTGACACCCTGAGCCGCTACGACTCCTATTAACGCCGCTACAAAAAGCACAATGATGAGCACACCTGATAGCGATGATGCAACTCGGTTCATTCCCAATTTTTCCAGTCTTGCACATACCGGCAAAAGCAGCATCCCTAGCATGATGGCGAAGAACAACGGGATTAAAAATGATTTGCCAAAGTGTAGAATGACAGATGTAACGGTTATCAGAATCAAGATACCATTAAGTCTGTAAATTGAAATTCCCTTCATTATTACTGATTTGATCTCATTTAAATATACAAAATTATTGCTGACGTAACGCGCTTCAGAATTGTGTAAGGTTTTATCATAATGCTATAATTCAATTTTTTACTGATGAAGTAACTTTGAAAGCACATCTAAAAGCTTTTGATATGAAAAAGATTACCACATTTTTGTTTGCAGTAGCCGGAATGGTAATGATTAATTCCTGTAGCGATGACGACGATACGATTAACAACGGAGGCAATACCGGATCTGAGATTTCGGGTACGTATCGGTTAATGACCTATACAGCCCCTGTAGGGCAGGACTTAAACGAAGACGGCGAATCTTCTGTGAATTTAGTAGGAGAAAGCACCTGTTATTCCGATTGGACAATCATCCTTAACGAAGACCATAGCTTTATGCGTCAGGAGAAACTCGTCACCATTATCGACGGCGCAATAAGTTGTGAGGTGGATACCGATCAGGGATCCTGGTCGCTGGACGGTGAGACATTAACTTTGACCAACCTTGAGGGAAGCGAGCTAAATTCGGAATACACCTATCTTGAAGCTAATAATTCACTATCGCAGACCCGGCAGGGATCATTTCCCACCATCTTTGAAGAAGTCTATATTATGGAAAATGGTACGATAAGTTTAATACTTGTCCGCGACTAAATACAACCCTTCTTGCCTCTGAATCTACAATAATAAAACCGGCCATCTGCCGGTTTTGTTTTTACATTTCAACCTCCTTATCTTTTTCAAAAAAGTTAACATAGAAAAATTTGTCTTCGCTTAAATCGAGCTCCTGTAACGTCGCGTTCAGCAACTCGATCTTCTCGGCGGGAACATTCTGCGAGAGCTTTAGGAATTCGATAAAATGCGCCAGATTCTCGAACTTAAAGCTTAGTGGCGTGTTCAGTGAGTAAGGCGTTATGTTAAAATCGAGATCCTTGCCTTTAGCGCCGCCTTCTGCCGGTAAGTGATGAAAGCCTTCTTTAACAAGTGCCGCTATAATAGGCTTGAAATTATCATTCATATAAATTCGTTTAATTTGCCGATTCCGGTTAATGGTTTGTAATTGCTTCGATAGCACAAAAAGCTAATTTACGAAATTTCGGGGTGCAGATGCATCGCCGGCGTATTCTGAACAAAAAATTATGACTAACTTATGACAATGAAAAAAGATGTTGAAAACCGAAGCGATGTCGCTTTGATCGTCCGGAATTTTTATGCGAAAGTTCGTGTAGATGATTCGTTAGGTCCAATCTTTAATCAAGTAATCGACCATTGGGAAGAACATCTGGAACATTTAACCGATTTTTGGGAGATGAGTATTTTTGGTGGCCGAAAGTATGTCGGAAATCCTTTGTTGGCACACCAGTCTGCGGATGATAAGGTGGGTAATGTTATAAGTCCGTACCACTTTGGAACCTGGCTGAACCTATGGTTTGAAACAATCGACGAAAGCTTCGAAGGCGAGAACGCTTCAATAATGAAACGTCGGGCAAGAAAAATGCAAACACCGATTATGATTTCGATTTTTGAAAATCGTCAAAAAAAGTAGTGGTGAAAAATAATATAGGACTGTATATTGTTACTGAATTTTTTTTATAATAGAAATCTTTCATTGTGTTCTAAGCAAAGTCAGCTACCTCATAATTAAGAAGATCCGGCTGCCGACCAAATAATAAAAAAGCAGGCCAATTAATCGACCTGCCTCATCGTATTCTGTTATATTGCCCGAAGAATTTCATCGGTATGGAAACCGGCATAAGAAACCCGGGATATGGAATATCAAATTAATGAACTTGTTCCTGCTCAAAAGTTTATCTTATTTTTGTTTAAAACTGCAGATGATTGATGAAAATTTATTAACTGATTTTGGTGCTACATCGAAAGCTTATTCCAAAGGCGAATATATTTTCAGCGAAGGTGACGAGGCGCGCTATTATTATCAGGTTGTGACGGGGCAGGTCAAGATGACCAATTACAACGATGACGGTAAAGAATTTCTACAGGGAATGTTTACTTATGGCGACAGCTTTGGTGAGCCGCCATTGCTCGTGGGCGAGCGATATCCCGCGAACGCCGAGGCGCTGACTGATGTGGTTTTGCTCCAGTTGCCCAAAGATGCGTTTTTTAAAATGCAGCAACAAGTACCCGAAACCGCGATATTGATCAGCAAACGCCTGGCGCAACGGCTGTATTACAAAGCTATCATGGCGTCGGAAATATCGTCGCATGACCCCGAGCACCGTTTGCTGAAGCTTATTGATTACTTTAAGGAACACGTTGACCCGGTAGGGCAAGGAAGAGAATATGTTGTACAGTTTACCCGTCAGCAACTTGCGGATCTGACCGGCCTCCGCGTCGAAACCGTAATCAGGGCGATTAAAAACCTCGAGAAGAAAGGCGAAATACATATTGCCAATCGAAAAATATTTCGATAATTCTGCTTTATGATTTGGCTCATAAAATGATGAGCCATCACCGCTGTAATTTTACACCATAAAACAATTACAGTCATGGAAACATATAGCAGATTTTTTAGAAACTTTGAAGAAAGCTTTTTCGCATTTACAACAATTTCAATATTGGCCCACAGTTGTCTTGGTGCCGTGGCGGCGATGGCGGTCCTGATGAACGGCACGGGCCTGAACCAAATGATCCAGCTTTTTGCTGTCGTGGCAAGTTGCATGTTGTTTAACGGATCTGTACTTTCACAACAGAAACCAAAAGTAGTTTTCAATTTGCTTTTGATAGGTACTATCGTAAATACTTTAGTTGCTACCTACAATTATATGAACTAATGGCAACTGAAATCAAGGACAGAAATGATGTGTCGTTGCTGGTGACAAGTTTTTACAAAAAAGTCCGAAGCGACGATGACATCGGTCCCATATTCAACAATCTTATATCTGATTGGGAGGCGCATCTCGAAAAGTTAACCGATTTTTGGACGATGAATCTCTTTGGCAATAAACTGTATCACGGCAACCCCGTTACAGCGCATCAACATGCTGATGATGTAACCGGTGAACAAATAAGCCCGTATCATTTCGGCACCTGGCTCAATCACTGGTATGCAACTATTGACGAATACTTCGAGGGTGAAAATGCCGATATTTTAAAACGTCGGGCCCAAAAAATGCAGGGTGTATTGATGATGAAGATTTTTGAACACCGACAAAAAAAGTGATGATAAGGCTGCGGAATGGCGGCCTTTTTCTTTACCTCTTTGATTCACAAACTATAGCTCTAGGAGTTATTGCTGATGTCTTTTATAAAGTTTCGGTGATTATTTGACGGTCCCAATCTGCCTCCGGGAAACCGCTTCAGACTGTCATTTCGCACGTTGGAAACATAGTTCGCGCAGAGGGCTTGAAACGCAATATTGGGGATTATGTTGAAATAATGGTGTGTCACTTCAATAAAAATATGTAATTTGAAATCAAATTTGTTAATTATGAATGAAATGACTACGTTATCCGAAGTACTTAATAAATTATCTGAAGAAGGCTACACAACCGACTTTAACCTTGAAGACAACTGTCTCGTGTGCCACGGGAACGCCCTCCGAATCCACCCCGGTGACTTTGTAGTCGACCGGCACTTTCGCTTCGAAGGTGACTCAAACCCTTCAGATGAGGCAATTGTTTACGCCATATCGTCACAAAAGCATAATGTAAAAGGCACTCTTGTAAACGGCTACGGGGTGTACAGTGATGCTTCATCAAACGAACTTATAAAGTCACTGCACGAGCAGTCTCAGCAACCCTCCCAACCAAAAGAAGTAAACAACCCTCCAATTAATCTGAAAGATGTCGCGGCCACCATTACCACATCCGACAATGGTCTGAAAACAACCTCACTTTTTAAATCGGCTGGCATGAGCGTTCTGTTGATTAAGCTCGATGCAGGCGCTGAACTTAAGCGCCACACAGCACCGGGACCGATTACAGTGCATGTCCTGGATGGAAGAATCGCATTTCGGACCGATGGAAATTCCGTCGAACTTTCCTCAGGTGATTTA
>CAZLWZ010000009.1:0-15410 GCA_964563275.1 uncultured Flavobacterium sp. | reverse complement strand
GCATCGACGATACTCGAAAATTCATCGAACAATATCATTCGCACCGACAAAAATAAATTGGTGGTCATTGATGGTCTGGATGATTTTATTATAGTTGATAGAAACAATGTGCTATTGATCTACCCAAAGAGTAAAGAACAGGAAATTAAGAATATATCAATGCAGGTAACCGCCCGATTGAGATAAATGTATTTATAGTATTTTGGTAAGATCCGATTCTTATCGTAATCCTGCAAGTATCGTATGAAAGATCTTTCGAAATACAAAATAAATTTTCTCCGGTTTCTTATTCTTCTGATTCCGGTAATTACATCGGCGCAGTTAAATAGCTTTATCTTAACCGTAACGGCAGTCGACGAGTCCTGTTCTGGGAACGGAAGCCTTAGCTTTACAACGAGCCAAACGCTTCCCGGTGCGAATGTACTTTTTAATATTTTTGAGCTTCCTGACGTAACGACGCCAGTTGCGATCACGGCCGCAAACACGTTGGGAGGGCTCTCAGCAGGTACCTACAGGGTTATAGCCATACAATCACTGGGTCAGGAAAGTTCTGCACAGCAACAGGATATCACAATCGACAACACTTATGCACCCTTAACGTTCCACATTGCAGAGGCGGGGTGCGCCGGAAATGCTTCAATAACGATAACAACCGACACCGGCGTTGCAGCTTATTACGAAATTCTTTCCGGACCCATTACATTTGCAACGCAGGAAAGCCCGGTTTTCGACGGGCTTCCCAACGGTAATTATCAAATTCGGGTATTTGATGTTTGCGGCGAAGCGATAGTGCAGTCATATACTTTAGCACGACCTGTAGCGGGGATTGATATAGGGCCAGCGATTGTTTCTGATGGGGCATTGCCTTCTTGTGCCAATATTAATGTTCGAAATTCTGTTACACCTCTTCCTAATGCCAGCATTCTTTATCCTTTGACATTGGAATACACCGTTTATCCGCCATCAGGAAATCCCATTGTTATCGTGCAGACCATCCCGTCTGGAAGCGGTACCGGATCGGCAGTAGCTCTCGAGACCCTTCCGTTTTATCACAATCAACTCTATAGTTACGACCTGAAAATAACTGATGCTTGTGGAAATGTTTTCCAACGCAATGATAACCAAATACACCGTCAAATCCATGTATTTCTTTCTTATACCTTACAGAATTGTATGAGGGGACTAAGCATCACGCCGTCCAGACACGTAACCCCTTATACTGTCAACTTTATCTCGGCACCAGCAGGATTTGATCCTACAGTATATAATGTCATGCATTCCGGCCCATTTTCAGGTCCCGCGACCTATACAAATCCGCTGACTCCACTACCTGCGGGACTTTATGAAGTTGAGATTACAGATTCCTGCGGCCGGACCGCCACAAACCAGATAGTTTTTAATCCGATCGTTCCCGTATATCCAGTCGATTTCACGTATAGTCCTGCGTGTGGTAATGCGCCAGGTTCGATTTCGGGCCAAAGTTCAAACGGAGCGTTGCAAACTGTACTTCTCATATCGGCACCAGATAGTTACCAATACGAGCTGCCTCACGACGTAAGTGAGCTCATTGTCGGCAATCAATTCCTTATGGATTCAGTAGCGCCCGGCATTTATACTTTCCAAACGGTAGATATTTGCAATAATTCGGTTATGGTTATAGTGACGGCTACCCAGGATATATCAGGAACAAGCAGCGTAGAGGTCACCGAAAAATGTAACTCGTTTGAGCTGTTTGTCAGTCACAGCGCAAATTCAGGCTGGATATATGAATTCTATTTACAGCGGTTCGATCCAAGCACGGAACAGTGGGTGCATCCTTCTACGGGTATAGTTGCAAACACTATTCCCACTAGTGTAAACTCACTATTGCTGTCCGCGAATGCGCTTATAGTGAACCTGACGTATTTTGGTGACTTTCGGGTTTTAAAGAAACAGATTGCCAGCGGCAATATAACAGAGGAGTGTGTCCAGGAAATCCATTCGTTTACTTACGACGGCAACCCTGCGATCGATGAGGTATATTCTTTTGTCTGCGCTACGCAATCATTCGATGTGTTTGTAAATGCGTCAGGTGTGGAGCCGCTATTGTACCGTATTACGTCGCAAAATGGTCTGCCATTTGTAATTCAGAATGGTACATCGAATATATTCCAGAATCTTGCGCCGGCGATCTATAATTTTCAGGTCGAAGATGCATGCGGAAATATCGTTAACCATGTATACGATGTTACCCAAAGCTTTACTTTTCCGATCACTGCAACACAAATTTGTGACGGTTCGACCGGATCGCTCTCGGTGCCTTTCTTTGATTTTCTAATATACGAATGGTGGAAGGACGATAATGTATCAAATGTGCTGAGTACAACGGCGACCTTATCGTTTGATCCGTTTGATTTTGCGACCGATTCAGGAATGTATCACGTCAGGATTACGTCTTCCGGCGGGCTAACGACATGTATCGATTTCATTGTTGATTACGAGATTATTGCAGCTTCTGAAACACCGAATGCCGGTTGGGATAATTCCATGATACTTTGCGGTGCCGCTGATACACAAAATCTCTTTGATTTGATTCAGGGAAGTTATGATTTAGGCGGAATTTGGACAGACATCAGTACTAACGAATTAATAGAAGACGGTCTTTGGGAGCCAACGGGCGCTTTTAGCACTTTCGTCTTTCAGTACACTGTCAACGGTACCTGTGGAGCAATTGACTACGCTACGATTACTATAACTACAACCGCCGTACCCGAGACACCGGTGGCATATATCGAAAACCCCGTGTGCGATACGCAGGATATCTCATTGTTTGCAACAGGTGCGGCGCAGAATCAGTACGAATGGACTGGTCCGAATGGCTTTACGTCCACTGATCAAAATCCGGTGATCACAAATGCATCGCAACTTAATAATGGAACTTATAATGTAAAAGTTGTGGCGAACGGATGTGAGTCGGAAACAACTTCGGTAGTTGTGGAAGTTTTCAAAAATCCGGCATTCACGGTCCAGGCGCAATGCGATGATGGTGCATACGTTTTACATGCTATCTCAACTTTATCCGAGTTCGCGCCCGATACAACTTTCGAATGGACGGGTCCCCAAAATTTTTTGGCTTATGGTGATTCTGTTGCAATTACGGGGCTGCCAGCGGGTAGTTATACCGTTTCGGTAGGTTCGCCAAATGGCTGCATCACGATCGCTGATTTTCCAGTTGCCGGCACTGTGTGCCAGATACCGCAAGGTGTGTCGGCAAATAATGATGGTTACAACGACACGTTTGATCTATCGGGAATGAATGTGAATTACTTGAAGATATTCAACCGTTATGGAATGGTCGTTTTTGAGTGCGAAAATTATACAAACGAATGGCACGGACAGGATTTTGATCGCAATGACCTTCCATCAGCAACATACTATTACTATGTCAGGCTCGATACCGGAGTCGAAAAAACAGGCTGGGTATATTTAATCCGGGAATAAATCATTTAATCATCGCTTTCTTCAAGCAGATTTTCACGGATTTTCTTAAATAGATCCGATGAATAGACAAACTCGACAATGGCCTTATTCTTGGTTTCGAGAATCTCATCTTTGTCGCCTTCCCATTCTTTAAAACCTTTTTTGAGGAAGATGATTTTTTCACCAATCTGCAGCACCGAGTTCATATCATGCGTGTTGATAACGGTGGTAATGTCATATTCTTTGGTAATCTCCTGAATCAGCACATCAATCACAATGGCTGTTTCGGGATCCAGTCCCGAGTTTGGTTCGTCGCAAAAAAGATACTTCGGATTGTTGACGATCGCGCGGGCGATCGCAACCCGTTTCTGCATTCCCCCTGATATTTCTGATGGAAATTTATTATTGGCATTCTCCAGGTTCACCCTTTCCAGTACCTGGTTTACCCGTTCTTTTATCTCTTTTGTTCGTTTGCTGGTGAACATCCGTAACGGGAATGCCACATTTTGCTCAACCGTCATAGAGTCAAATAGCGCGCTTCCTTGAAAAACCATCCCAATTTCTGTGCGTAATGTTCGTTTTTCGTCGGGAGTCAGTTCCGAATAAACCCTTCCGTCAAATGAAATCGTTCCTACTTCGGGCGTATGTATTCCGAGCAACGTCTTAAGCAAAACTGTTTTCCCTGATCCGCTCTGCCCAATTATCAAATTGGTCTTTCCTGTTTCAAAAACAGTGGAAATACCTTTAAGAATGTGGGCATCGCCAAACGATTTCTCTATGTTCTTAATTTCGATCATCAGTTTAAAAGTAATTGTGTAAGGATGAAATTCATCAAAATAATCATGACGCTGGTCCATACAAACGACGTGGTGCTTGCCTTGCCAACTTCTAAAGCGCCGCCCTTCATAAAGTACCCGTGAAATGATGGGATCGTTGCGAGGAGGAACGCGTAGATCATCGTTTTTATAAACGCATAAGCAATATGAAAGGGAATAAAGTCGGTTTGCAAACCGCTAATAAATTCTTCGTTGGATACAAGTCCGCCATAAACACCTGCCATCCAGCCTCCTAAAATCCCGAGGAACATGCTCATGGCTATCACGAACGGATACAGCATCATCGCGACAAGTTTTGGAAAGACGAGATAATTCAACGAATTGACACCCATGACTTCAAGTGCGTCAATTTGTTCGGTGACACGCATTGTTCCTATACTCGAGGTAATGAACGACCCCACTTTACCGGCCATGATCACAGATACGAAAGTTGGGGCGAATTCGAGTATCACCGATTGCCGTGTGGCAAATGCGATAAGGCTGCGCGGGATGAGCGGGTTTGTTAAATTTAAAGCGGTTTGGATCGCCACAACACCACCGATAAAAAACGATATGAACGCCACGATTCCGAGCGAGCCTATGATTAAATCGTCAATTTCCTTCAGTATCATCGGTTTCATCACCGACCATTTCGTAGGTCGGTTAAACACCTCTTTCAACATCAAAAAATAGCGGCCAATTTGCGTAAGGTAGCGGGTGAACATCATGTGTTTATAATATTAGCTAAAATAGGAAGAAGTTACGATTTAAACGGGATGCGTTAGCAGTATTTTGGGATTTCAAAATATTTTGCGCTTCATTCTTTCCCAGCGGTGCAATCTGATAAATTTCGCCTGC
Organism: uncultured Flavobacterium sp.; assembly: GCA_964563275.1. Classification (GTDB taxonomy): domain Bacteria; phylum Bacteroidota; class Bacteroidia; order Flavobacteriales; family Flavobacteriaceae; genus Flavobacterium. The sequence goes on along the minus strand of CAZLWZ010000009.1, from coordinate 10,278 downwards.
TCGCTTGTTACCAACATCGGCTTTTTCACCGATCGGGCTTGCATGAATCCGCGGATGTAATCAATAAACAACAACGGTTTTTTCTTCATTGCCGCAAGTTTTGCCGATGCGATCAACGATATCCAGAAACCGTAGCCCAACCTGTAAAACGCTTCGCCTTGCTTATAACGCGCCGCTTTGTTATAATTGGCGCCCGTAGGTTTCAGATGCTTCACTTTGAGCTCCGGCAGCGTCACAACTTTCCAGCCATGGAATTTTGCCAAAAGTTCATCTACGGTGTCCCATCCCATCGCGGGTTTCAGGCCGCCAATATCTTCAAAACATTTACGGCGATAAGCTTTAAAGGCGCCACGAATGTGGTCTTTATCGGTTAAATTTTCAAGTATCCATTCGCCATTTCGTTCTATATAGGCAAAACCACCTGCCATCCCTATTTTTTTATCGGTTTCGAAAGTGCGGATGACAAACTCAAAATAATTGTCGGGCAAAATTAGATCGGCGTCTAATTTTACGATGATGTCAGGGTCTGTAACCAATGATTCATATCCTTTGTTAAACGCATGAATGACCTTACTTCCGGGCAGATGTGCGGCATCGGAGGGGTTCTGCAGGACTTTAATTACAGGATTAACGGCTGCAAAACTGCGTGCAATTTCTGCGGTGTCGTCGGTAGAATTATCGTCGACCACAATGACCTCTGACGGCATTACGGTTTGCGACAGCACGGATTTTAATGTGCGGGCGATAAATTCCTGTTCGTTATGGGCCGGTATGACAACAGCATACGTCATATTAAGCAGTGACTGTTTTTATTTTTTCGGCGTAAACGATATAATAGCGGTTGGTAAATAGCCGCAGTAGCGGACGGATCCCGAACTTACCGACCGGATTTGTCCATTTCTGGCGATCGACTATTCTCCATCCGGTTTTCTCGAGCAGCCAATCGAGTTGCCAGTCCTCAAATTCGTGGTAATGCCGGTCGCGGGAATCGATTTTGCTGCGGTAAGCAGTCGCGAACCACAGCCGCAGCGGCACTGAAATAAAGAGTTTCTCGGCAGTTATTTCTTTTAAAACCGTGTACGGATTCAACAAATGTTCAAAAATTTCAAATGCGGTCACGGCACCTGCGCGATTGGCGAGCGCCGATTGGTCTTCGTCCAGATCTTCACCCGAAGTGTTTAAGACAGTGTAGCCGTTTTCTTTTAAGACAGCCGACAAAGGATTGGCGACCCCAAGGTCAAGTATCGTCTGGGATGTGGGCAGATGTTTTTTGACAAATGCCAATGTGTGGCGGAATCTTTTTTCAGGATAGGAATGCTCGTACATAATTTGGTTTGCTGCAAATATAAGGAAGAATGCATTCGATAACATTCACCATGCGGCAGGTTCTAGCCCGGATGGACGCGGAAAGCCCACAGCCGCGGTGGCGTTTTTTTGCCGCACCTCGCTGCGCGACATCAGAAGCGGAAGCGGGTGCGCGCAAAACCGGCGACGGGGCGCGGACTTGCAGCAGACAGCCGGAATAGCTTCAAATCAATATCGGTAAACGAAGGCGTTGATGTTCATTCCTGCGCCCACCGAGGCAAAAAGCAGGACATCGCCTTTGTGGAACTGCTGGTTTTCGACTTCTCCTTTGACGATCATGTCGTAGAGTGTCGGGATGGTTGCGACGCTGCTGTTGCCCAGGGTATGTATGCTCATAGGCATGATGTTTGGCGGCGGCGTCTGGTTGTAAAGTTTGTAGAACCGTTGGATTATGGCATCGTCCATTTTCTCATTCGCCTGATGAATCAGTATTTTATTGACGCCCGATATTTCGATGCCACTTTTGTCGAGGCAGCTTTTCATCGCCAGCGGAACATTGTTCAACGCGAATTCATAAATTTTGCGGCCGTGCATTTTTATATAGCGTACGGTTGGGTCGAGGTCAGGATTGTTTGATTTTCCGAAGAACAAGTATGCCGATTCGTCGCACGCGTACGTAGCACTTTCGTAGGAAAGAAGTCCGTTGTCGTCACCTGTGGCTTCGACCAAGGTTGCCCCGGCGCCATCGGAATAGATCATCGCGTCACGGTCGTGCGCATCGACTACGCGTGAAAGCGTCTCGGCTCCAATTACGAGACAGCGTTTTGCCATTCCTGATTTGATATACGCATTGGCCTGCAAAATGCCCTCTATCCAGCCCGGACATCCAAAAAGTATGTCGTAAGCGACGCATTTTGGGTTTTTAATGCCTAGTTTCTTTTTAACGCGCGTTGCGAGACTTGGCATAATATCGGACTGTATTGCGTCAGATCGTACGTCGCCGAAGTTATGCGCAAGAATAATATAATCAATAGTTTCGGGATCGATGCCTGAATCATCTATGGCTTTTTGAGCGGCAAAAAACGCAATGTCTGAAGTGACAAGTTGTTCACCAACGTATCGACGTTCACCAATTCCGGTAATGTCTTTGAATTTGCTGATGACGATGTCATTCGCATGGTGCACAGGAGTGCCGTCTTCATTCAGGAACACGTGCTTCCTAAAATCCTCGTTCAAGACCTTTAACTCAGGAATGTAGCAGCCTGACCCTGTTATTTTAATGTTCATCATCTACGGATATAGTGCTAATGTATTAAAAAGTACTGTAAAAGCAATGCCTCCGAATGCAATTCAGTATCAATTTGAGATGTGTTCGCTTAGTAATGTTACATGTCGGATTTTTTGGTATTTTCCCAGAACCGGCGCAAATAAAAAAAGCCGATTTGCATAGTTGTCAGTTGCAAATCGGCTTTAAATTATTCCATATACGCTTCAATAGGTGCGCACGAGCAAATCAGGTTCCGATCGCCGTAGGCATCATCTGCACGCCGTACCGTAGGCCAGAATTTATTTTCGGCGAGGTAATCGAGCGGGAATGCCGCCTGCTCCCGAGTGTATGGAAAGTTCCAGTTGTCGGCGGTTAGCATTGCCAGCGTATGCGGCGAATTTTTTAATACATTGTTTTTATCATCAGCCGAAGCTGCTTCAATTTCCTTTCGGATCGAGATCATCGCGTCGCAGAAACGATCAAGTTCTTCAAGATTTTCACTCTCGGTTGGTTCGATCATCAAAGTGCCCGCTACCGGAAACGAAACCGTAGGTGCGTGGAAACCGTAATCCATAAGTCTTTTTGCGATGTCGGTCACCTCAATTCCTTTTTGCTTGAAAGGGCGGCACTCCAGAATCATCTCATGAGCGGCACGTCCCATCTCACCGGTGTAAAGCGTTTCGTAATGGCCGTTCAGCCTTTCTTTGATATAATTTGCATTCAGGATAGCATATTTAGTGGCACTCGTAAGACCTTCGGCGCCAAGCATTGTGATGTAACCGTAAGATATCAGGCAAACAAGCGCCGATCCCCAAGGTGCCGATGAAATTGCTGTAATTGCAGTATCACCGCCTGTTGAAATCACGGGGTTTGTGGGCAGGAACGGCACCAGGTGCGATGCGACGCAGATTGGCCCGACGCCCGGTCCGCCTCCGCCATGAGGAATAGCAAACGTTTTGTGGAGGTTCAGGTGGCAAACATCGGCACCAATTGTGGCCGGATTGGTCAGGCCTACCTGCGCGTTCATATTTGCGCCGTCCATATACACCTGGCCGCCATTTTCGTGAATTATTCTGGTTACTTCGATAATAGATGCTTCGTACACTCCGTGTGTAGACGGATATGTAACCATCAGACAGGAAAGATTGTCTTTATGTGCAATTGCTTTCGCACGAAGATCCTCGACGTCGATGTTGCCATTCTCAAGCGTTTTGGTAACCACGACTTTCATTCCTGCCATTGCCGCCGATGCCGGGTTGGTACCATGTGCCGAAGCCGGTATCAACGCGATGTTCCGGTGGTGGTCGCCCCTTGACTGGTGATATGCGCGAATGACCATCAATCCTGCGTATTCACCCTGCGCACCCGAATTAGGTTGCAGTGTCGTACCGGCGAAACCGGTGATCACGTTGAGTTGGTGCTCGAGTTTTTTTAGCATTTCCTGATATCCCTGCGCCTGATCAAGCGGTGCAAATGGGTGGATGTTATTCCAGTTTGCCATACTGAGCGGGAGCATCTCGGCTGCCGCGTTAAGTTTCATGGTGCATGAACCGAGCGATATCATCGAATGGTTCAGTGCCAAATCTTTCCGCTCCAGTTTTTTGATGTATCGCATCAGCGCGGTCTCGGAGTGGTATCTGTTGAAAACCTCATGCTCAAGGAACGTTGAGGTACGGATTAAATTTTGAGGAAATTCTTCGGTAACCGACAAATGGTTGACTGTTGCTGCAGGCTTTCCGGTTGCTTCGGCGAAAATGGAAACAATGGTGTTCAAATCTCCGATGCTGGTCGTTTCATTAAGCGAAATCGAAATAGTCTGCTCGTCGATATAGTAGAAGTTCACCTGATTTTTCTCAGCAATACTGCGGACTTTTAACGAATCGGCTTTGACGACTATCGTATCAAAATATGCAGTATTCGTTTGATAAATGCCAATTGACTCGAGTGCATTTGCCAGTGCGGCGGCTGATCCGTGAACTTTATCGGCGATATATTTCAGACCTTTCGGACCGTGGTACACCGCGTACATTCCGGCCATCACTGCCAATAATACCTGTGCTGTACATATGTTTGAAGTCGCTTTGTCGCGTTTAATATGCTGTTCGCGCGTTTGCAACGCCATCCGAAGTGCGCGGTTGCCATTGGTGTCGATAGTTACCCCAATGATCCTTCCCGGCATACTTCTTTTGTATTCGTCCTTGGTGGCAAAATACGCTGCATGCGGTCCTCCATAACCAAGCGGAATACCAAAGCGCTGCGTTGTTCCAACCACCACATCGGCACCCATTTCACCTGGCGAAACCAACTTTACCAAGCTAAGAATATCGGCGGCGACGGCAGTTTTTATATCGTTGGTTTTAGCTTTTGCGATAAATCCGCTGTAGTCATGAACCTGCCCGTATTTTCCGGGATATTGTAACATCGCGCCGAAGAAATCGGTCGAAAAATCAAATTCTTCGTGGTTTCCTACGACGAGTTCTACACCAATAGGAGTCGAGCGCGTTTCAAGGATCGACAGCGTTTGCGGAAGGATTTCTTCAGAAACGAAAAATTTATTGACATTGTTTTTCTTTTGATCGCGGCTTCTGACGTCAAACAGCAGAGCCATTGCTTCGGCCGCTGCAGTACCCTCATCGAGTAGTGATGCATTGGCGATTTCCATTCCGGTAAGCTCGATGACCATCGTCTGGAAATTCAAAATTGCCTCAAGCCTTCCCTGCGCAATTTCTGCCTGATAAGGGGTGTAAGCAGTGTACCATCCCGGATTTTCGAGAATGTTTCGCTGAATTACCGCCGGCACAATCGCCTGATTGTAACCCAACCCTATATACGAGGTAAAGACTTTGTTCTTGTTTCCGAGCTTGGAGATATGATTAAGATATTCGTATTCCGTCAATGCGGGATCAAGATCAAGAGGCGCTTTGAGGCGGATGTCGTCGGGTAGGGTTTCGTAGATCAACTGGTCCATCGTATCGGTTCCAATCGTTTTCAACATGTGTTGCAAATCGGCTTCTTCCGGCCCGATATGTCTTAGCGCAAAAGCATCTGTATTCATTAAAAGTTGTGTTTTTTTAAGGTGGCGTAAAATTAAATATTAATCTCATAATCAATTGGTTTTTTAACAGCAATTTTTTGGATTATTATAGCCAAACCAACTCCTTGTCAACCGTTTGTTTAAATTTGTTTCATGACGATTTTTAAGCGGATCTTTAATTTCTATATTCAGAGCAGTTTGCATGTGGCCCTGGCAGGCGCGGCACTTGTTGTAATGACGCTGCACATGTTTAATTTGCAGCCCGACTGGCCCATTGTCGGGTTTGTGTTTTCGGGCATCGTTGTGGGTTATAACTTTGTGAAATATGATGCGCTGGCGCGGATGCACAAGCTGCAGACCGGCAACAGGATCAAAACGATCGCCGCGCTGAGCTTCCTGTTTTTTCTTCTTGCCGGTTGGTGCTTTTTGAAACTGAATTGGCGTGTACAGTTAACTTCGATTTTGTTTCTTGGTCTGACGTTACTTTATACCTTGCCGTTTTTCCCCAACCGCCGTAATGCCCGAAACTGGGCGGGCGTGAAAATTTACATCGTGGCTTTATGCTGGGTGGGTGTTACATTGGTTTTACCTGTGCTTAATGCCGATATAACGATCACATCCGATTTTTATCTGAAGTGCATCCAGCGTTTTATTTTCATATTCGTGCTGGTCCTTATTTTTGAAATAATTGACGTAGCAACCGATGACCCTCATCTGCAGACGGTCCCGCAGAAGATCGGGATCCCTGCAACAAAAAAGCTAGGTGTGCTGTTGCTGATTTTATTCTTCTTTCTCGAGTTTTTGAAACGCGATGTGGAAACGCTGCAGTTGATGGTAAACGCTGCTATTGTTATCCTGATGTCAGGGATGCTCATTTTCGCCAATCCTGATCGCCAGAAGTATTATTCACTTTTTTGGGCCGAATTGCTGCCGGTTGTTTGGCTGGCCCTTCTGCTTATTGGCGAAAATTTGTTATAAATCTTCAGTAAGTAGCCCGGCGCGCCTGAGTAGTGCATCCGGCTTTGGCTCCTGACCACGAAATCGTTTGTATAATTCCATAGGCTGCTCGGTACCGCCCTTACTGAGGATATTCTCGACAAACTTTTGAGCAACTTCGCGGTTGAAGATGCCGTTTTCTTTAAAATACTCGAACGCATCGGCATCGAGAACTTCCGCCCACTTATAGCTGTAGTAGCCTGAAGAATATCCTCCCTGAAAAATATGTGAAAATGAAACACTCATACAATTTTCAGGCACATCAGGATATAATGTCGTTGGTTCAAAAATCGATTTCTCGAATGCTTTAACATTTTCGATAGTTGCCGGATCGGACGCATGAAATGCCATGTCGAGCATGCCAAAACTCAGCTGGCGCATTGTCGCCATACCTTCCTGAAAGTTCGCGCTCTCTTTAATTTTTTGGATGAATTCGTGCGGAATCACCTCGCCTGTCTGGTAATGTGTTGCGAACAGCGCCAATGCGTCGGGCTCATAGCACCAATTTTCAAATATCTGGCTCGGCAATTCGACAAAATCCCAATATACTGATGTTCCCGATAATCCCGGGTAGGTTGTGTTGGCAAGCATACCGTGCAAGGCATGGCCGAATTCATGAAACAGCGTCGTTACTTCGTTAAACGTCAGCAGAGACGGCTTGGTTTCGGTTGGTTTTGTAAAGTTGCACACGATAGACACGTGCGGCCTGTGATTAGTGCCGTCTTTTATGTACTGCGGTTTAAACGATGTCATCCAGGCGCCGTTGCGTTTTCCTTTCCGCGGAAAAAAGTCGGTATAAAAAATCGCAACCAAACCGTCCGAATTTGATACTTCAAATGTTTGCACGTCGGGGTGATATTTATCGATATCAAAGACTTCGGTAAAATGAAGGCCGAAGAGCTTTCCCGCAATCGTGAACGCGCCGTTCAGGACATTCGCCAGTTTGAAATACGGTTTCAGCTGTTCGTCATCGATCGCGAATAATTGCTGCTTAAGTTTCTCGGAATAATACGCGCCATCCCATTTTTCAAGTCGGTCGAGCCGGTCGCGGTTCTTCGCAAACTCAGCCATTTCTGCAAATTCACGTTCAGCGGCAGGTTTTGCCTTGGTAAGCAAATCAGCCAGGAACGACTGAACTTTATCAGGATGTTGCGCCATTCGTTCCTCTAAAACAAAGTGAGAATGGGTGTCATATCCGAGCAGGTTTGCGCGCTCGTGACGAAGCCCGGCGATTTTGAGCACATTCATCTCATTGTTGTATTCATTTGCCTGAAAAGCTTTCCGGCCTGCCGCGACTGCCATTGTTTTGCGGAGCTCCCGGTTTTCAGCATACGTCACAAATGGAATATAACTGGGATAATCGAGCGTAAAAATCCAGCCTTCCTTATCTAGACTTTTGGCCAGACTTCGCGCTGCTTCAATTGCGCCCTCCGGCAGTCCTTTAAGATCTGATTCCTCAGTTATGTGCAACTGATAATTATTGGTTTCTGCGAGGACATTTTCACCAAAAGTCAGTTTCAGCTTCGCCAGTTCGGTGTCTATTTCCCGAAGGCGTGTCTTTTTTTCATCCGACAAAAGCGCTCCATTGCGAACAAAGCTCTTGTATTTTTTATCGAGCAGAGTGGCTTGTTCGGCAGTCAGGCCCAGTATTTCCTTCTGGTCGTACACTGCCTTCACCCGACCAAATAACGCTTCATTCAGAGTGATGTCGTTGCTGAATTCGCTCAGCATCGGCGACACTTCCTGCGCGATACGCTGAATCTCATCGTTGGTTTCAGCCGAATTCAGATTAAAAAATATACTCGACAAGCGGTCGAGCGTCTCTCCGGCAAAGTCCAGTGCTTCTATGGTGTTTTCGAACGAAGGCGTAGCTGCGCTGGTGGTAATCGAGTCAATCTCGCTACGGCCAAGTTCAATCGCTTTTATAAATGCCGGTTTAAAATCGTCGGTGGAAATCTGCGAAAAAGGTGCGGTATTGTACTTCGTATTAAATGGCTTGATAAGAACTGACATGGGGTAGTGGTTTAATTGCAATGCGGTTTATATATTTTTGAGATTTTGTGCCGAAAGCTCCACGGTTTGCCTAAGACCTTTTTTATAATCGAGCATCTTTTGCTGTATTGTCTGATCGTGGCTTCCAATGATCTGCGCAGCGAGAATGCCGGCATTTTTGCCTCCGTTCAATGCGACTGTCGCAACAGGAACGCCGCCGGGCATCTGGAGAATCGATAAGATGCTGTCCCAGCCATCGATCGAATTGCTGGACTTCACCGGCACACCAATCACGGGAAGCGGCGACATAGAAGCGACCATTCCCGGCAGGTGAGCCGCGCCGCCAGCACCCGCAATAATTACCGATATTCCGCGCGTATGGGCGTTGCTGCTAAAATCGTAAAGCTTTTCGGGCGTGCGGTGCGCCGACACGATATCAATTTCAGTGTCGATACCAAATTCCTTTAAAATCTCCACCGCTTCTTTCATGACGGGCATGTCGGAAATGCTTCCCATTATAATGGCTACTTTCATTGAATCAGATTTATTGTTGGTATTTTTCATTTTTTGGGCGTTGCTTTCAGCCGCGCTGTTCGCTTTTATCTTTTTGTTCGTTCCTCTCAAAAAGGATAATCGCTGCCATCGCTAACGCGAAATCACCCGTATCGTACTTTTGACCTGCTCTGCAATTTTGCGCGCCGTTGCCATCTCATCGCTTACGATTGTGACGTGGCCCATCTTCCGGAACGGACGCGTTTGCTTCTTCCCATAAATATGCGGCGTAACACCGGGAATTGCCAAGATTTTGTCGATGTGTTCGTATTCAACGTCACCCGAAAATCCTTCGGCTCCCGATAGATTGACCATCACTGCCGCTTTTTTGCTGTCGGTACTGCCCAGCGGTAGTCCGAGTATCGCGCGGACGTGGTTTTCAAACTGCGATGTATACGAACCTTCAATACTGTAGTGTCCCGAATTATGAGGACGCGGTGCTACTTCGTTTATCAATATCCGATCGTCTTCGGTCAGGAACATCTCGACTGCCAGTAAGCCAACATGGCCAAATGCCTCCGAGACCCTCAGTGCAAGTTCCCGTGCATTATCGGAAACGGAGTCGGATATTCGTGCCGGGCAAATTACATACTCAACCTGATTGGCCTCGGGATGAAATTCCATTTCGACCACAGGATAGCTTTTTACTTCGCCTTCGGCACTTCGTGCGACGATTACGGCAAGTTCATGCTTAAACGGCACCAGTTCCTCAGCAATGCATTCGTTATCACTTAAACTATCGAGATCGTCAGGTTTGCGCACCACCTTGACGCCGTAACCATCGTAGCCAAATTCGGCGACCTTCCACACAAACGGCAGAGAAACAACATTATCGGCAACTGCTGCTCTTAGTTCGCCCAAACTGTGAAAACGGGTGTAAGGAGCAGTTGGGATTTTGTTTTTTATATAAAAATCTTTTTGAAAACCTTTGTTCTGGATTTGCCTTAGCGTTGCAGGTGACGGATATACCCGGACGCCTTCCGATTCGAGCCTTTCAAGTGCCTTTAGGTTAACAAGCTCGATTTCGAAAGTCAGTACGTCTACTTTTTTGCCAAATTCGTATACAGTATCAAAATCTGACAGGTCGCCCTGGTAAAATTTGTTGCACGCAAGTGCACAAGGCGCCTCATCA